>JBCNOJ010000128.1:0-10973 GCA_039593925.1 Acidovorax sp. | reverse complement strand
ACGGCCCACAGCACGGTGTTGCGCGACACGCCCAGGTTGGCCGCGTGCTCGCGCGAGGGCGGCAGGCGTGTGCCCGCCACCAGGCGGCTCTGTTCAATGGCGCTGCGCAGCTGTTCGTACACCTGCTGGCGCAGCAGGCCCGGGCTTGCACCACGCACATTGGCTCTGGCAACGGGCATGAATTGGCTCCTTCAACGCGGCCACGCGGCCATAAACTGAAGAACCATTTTAGAAAGATCCACCCATGGCCGAGCACACCGCCACCATCCGCTGGACCCGTGGCAGCGACGATTTTCTGGACAAGCGCTACCACCGCGCGCACGCCTGGCAGTTCGACGGCGGCGCCGTGGTGCCCGCGTCCTCATCGCCGCATGTCGTGCCCCTGCCGTATTCCGACCCCGCCGCTGTGGACCCCGAGGAAGCTTATGTGGCTGC
The DNA here is from genome assembly GCA_039593925.1 of Acidovorax sp. Classification (GTDB taxonomy): domain Bacteria; phylum Pseudomonadota; class Gammaproteobacteria; order Burkholderiales; family Burkholderiaceae_C; genus Acidovorax. The sequence goes on along the minus strand of JBCNOJ010000128.1, from coordinate 10,538 downwards.
ACTGTCCAGCTGCCACATGCTGTGGTTTCTGGACTTCGCCTGCCGCGCGGGCTGGCGGGTGAACCGTTACACCGATGCGGCCGTGGGCACCATGGCCAAAAACGCAGAGGGCCAGTTGGTGGTCTGCCACGTGCAACTGCGCCCGATCACGGTGTTCGACGCAGCGCACGCGCCCAGCGCCGAGGTGCTGGCCGAACTGCACCACAAGGCCCACGCCGCATGCTTTCTGGCCAACTCGGTCAAGACGCACATCGATTGCGCGCCCGTGCTGGAAGTGGAAGGAACCTGACCATGGCCAATGCCAACCGGCAGTTTCGGGTGAGCGATGCCGCCACACTGCATGCGCTGGTGCGCGCACAGCCCCTGGCCACATTGGTTATCGCCCACGAAGGCGCATTGCACATCAACCACATCCCGCTGTATCTGGACCCCGCGCGCGGCCCGCACGGCACGCTGGTCGGCCACGTGGCCCGTGCCAATGGCGTCTGGCCGTTGCTGCCGCAAAACGGCGTTGCGGTGTTCCACGGCCCGCAGGCGTATGTGTCGCCCTCGTGGTACCCGTCCAAAGCCGTTGACGGCAAGCAGGTGCCCACCTGGAACTACGCCGCAGTGCATGCCCACGGTGCGCTGACCGCGTTTGACGACCCGGTGCGCCTGCGCGCGATCCTGCACACGCTGAGCGAGCAGCACGAGGCGCACCGCGCCCACCCCTGGCGCATTGACGACGCACCGCCCGACTACATCGACAAGCTGCTGCGCGCCATCGTGGGCGTCGAGCTGGCGGTGGAGCGCTGGGAGGGCATCTGGAAGGTGAGCCAGAACCGCACGGAAACGGACCTCGCGGGGGTTGTGCAAGGGCTGATGGCCGAAGGCACTGCCTCGGCCGATGCCATGGCAGCGCTGGTACGGGCCTGATGAGGTAATCTGATTGCTATTAATTTTGGAGCACTTAGCGCTTGTTGAATAAGCGCTAGCGGCCAATTTGGCTTGATATTCCTGCGGCAGACACTCGCCACGCTGCTCGTGTCGCGCCTGCAAAAACCCCGCGCGGTGTTTTTGCAGGCGTCTTACTACGCGGCTGGCCGCTTATCCCTCCAGCATCTCCACCCGCAACGCCACCACCGGCCCAGCCACCGCCGGGTGCGCGCCCAGCGCATGCACCGCCAGGTCGACGGTGGCCTGCGCCACCGCGTCGGTCAGCACCAGCACCTGGGGCGTACCGCCTGCGGGCAGCTGCCGGTGGTTTGCCAACTGCACCTTCGCCACCGGCACGTGCTGCGCTGCCAGCCACGCGCCAACGGCCTCGATCTGCTGCACGTTGTGCACGGGCACCCGCAGGTAGTGGCGCGTGTGCACAGCAGCGCGGGGCAACACCGCCAGGTCTTCGTTGAGCGCATGGGAGTGAAACCCCAGGTGCGGCACACGTTGCGCTGCGTGGGTGCCATCGAGCCGCGCCACGTCCACCAGGTCAGCAATCACGGCCGAGGCGGTCTGCTCCGAACCGGCACCTGCGCCGTAGTACATTGTCAAGCCCGACGCATCGCCCTTGACCATCACCGCATTCATCGAGCCGTTCACCTGCGCGAGCAAATGCGAGGCCGGCACCAGCGCGGGCTGCACGCGCAGCTCCACCCCGTTCGCGCCGTCGTCGTTGCGGCGGCGCGCCACGCCCAGCAGCTTGATGCGGTAGCCCAACTGCTCGGCGCAGGCCACATCCAAGCCCTGCAGTGCGGTGATGCCCTCCACCTGCGCATCGGCAAAACGCACCGGCATGCCAAACGCATTGGCCGCCAGCAGCGATATCTTGTGCGCGGCGTCGATGCCTTCGATGTCAAACGTCGGATCGGCCTCGGCGTAGCCCAGCGCCTGGGCCTGGGCCAGCGCCTCGGCAAAGCCCACGCCTTCATCGCGCATCTTGCTCAGGATGAAATTGGTGGTGCCGTTGATGATGCCGGCCACCCACTCGATGCGGTTGGCCGTGAGGCCCTCGCGCAGCGCCTTCACGATGGGGATGCTCACGGCCACCGCGCCTTCGTACGCCACGGATACGCCGTGCTGGCGCGCGGCCGCAAAGATCTCGTTGCCATGCTCGGCCAGCAGCGCCTTGTTGGCCGTGACCACATGCTTGCCTGCGCGGATGGCAGCCAGCACCCATTCGCGCGCGGGGCTGGTGCCGCCCGCGGCCTCCACCAGTACATCCACTTCGGGGTGAGTGGCCACCTGCATCGGGTCGTTGGTCAGGGCAACGTCCTTGCCGACCACGCTCATGGCGCGGGCCAGGCTGCGGGCGCAGACCACCACCATCTTGATGCCGCGCCCTGCTCGGGCTGCAATGAGCGCCTGGTTGCGGGCCAGCACGCGGAAGGTGCCTGCGCCCACGGTGCCAATGCCGATCATGCCCACGCGCAGGGGGCGCATGGCCTTGGCGGACGACAGCAATAAAGGGGCTTCGAGGGACGGGACGGGATCGCGGTACATGGACTTCTCCGGCTGACGAACAAAACGAAAACAAACAAAAACCCCGGCTGCCAGAGCTGGATTTCGTTTGGTCGTCTTGGGGGAGAAGAGAGCGATCACCAGGTGGCTGCCGAAACGGCCACCTGCGCGTGCTCAGGTGGCCGCGTTGGTAATGGTGGTAATCATTCGTGCACCCAGTGCGCGCTGTTCACCATCGGCCCGCGCGAATGCGGGCGGCATCATGCCCATGCCTTGGAAGGCAGCGGCGCGTGCGGTGAAGGGCGTTGAGGTGTACGACATGAAGGGCGCAGTGTAGCGCAGCCAGAGGCAGAGCCGTCAACCCGGCCGTGGCATCCCTGGGGGTGGAAAGCCGCTGTGGCGAAGGGGCCTACGGGCTGGGAGCAACCGCTCCAAGCGCCAGTGATGGCTTGGAGCTATCAAAAACATAGCTGCTAGCGCTTGGGGGAAAAGCGCTAGCGGCCATTTTGACTAAAATTTTTGTGCAGCGCCTGCGGCCACCGCTATTCCACCAAGGTGGCCGTCAGCGTGATCTCCGGCACGGAGGCCAATGCTTTGGAGAGTGGGCAATTGGCCTTGGCATCGGCCGCCAGCTTCTGGAAAGCTGCGTCGTCCAGGCCAGGCACCTTGGCTTTGAGGGTCAGCGCGATGCGGTCGATCACAAAACCATCACCGTCCTTGGCCAAGCGCACGGCGGCCGTGGTATCGATGGTTTCGGTCTTGATGCCCGCTTTGTCTGCCGCGAACGAGAACGCCATGGTGAAGCAGGCCGCATGGGCCGCACCCACGATCTCTTCGGGATTGGTGCCTTTGCGGTCGTCGCCAAAACGGCTGGCAAAACCATAGGGGTACTTGTCGAGCGCACCCGTCTCGGTGCTGATCTGGCCTTGGCCAGCTTTTCCGGCACCCACCCAGTGAACGCTGGCTTTTTTCTCGGACATGGCAATCACTCCTTCGCTGTGGGCGCAGGGCCCAAAAGCTGCCATGTGACCACATTCGCGCCAAGCTATTTGTCGGACAGGACCGCGCATTGCGGGCCCCTGCCACGACATGGGGGCACGCCGCAGATGCAGCGTGCTGGTGGCCGCTGTCAGCCCTGTTCGTGGACTTCCGTCTACTTACTGCACATCGAATTGCGAATTGGCCAAGACGTAGCTGATCGGCATGAACAAGCCGCCACCCACGTACTGCAGTTGCAATGCATCCTCTTGTCCGCCAGACAAAGAGCCCGCGCCGCCCAGCGTCGTGGAAGACCTGCGCGAGCCGCCATAGAGGTTGGCGCCCGATTTGGCTGCCAGCAAGGTCAAGCCGTCGCTGCTGCTGGCCACTGCGGTCCAGTTTCCCCCGTCGGCGGTGGACCGCCATGTTCCGCCGCTGTCCGTGGATTCGTACATCGTTCCACCGGTGGTGGTGGCTACCACAAGGCGGCCATCGGACGAGGTGGCAATCCCGCGCCAGCTTCGGGCCTGCCCTGTCGATTCCCAGGTGGTTCCATAGTCGTTGGAGGTCCAGATAGTGCCCGTATCCACGCTCGCATAAAGCCGTTGTCCATCGGCAGATGCCGCCACGCTCCACCAGAATTGGCCTGTCGCCCTGGCAGTCCATGTCACGCCATAGTCCGTGGAAACATACAGTTGGGCGCCGTTGGTGGCGGCCACCAGAACGCGCCCATCGGAAGAGGAACTCACCGCACGCCATGCACGGCTGCTGTCACGCGCTGTCCAGCTGGCACCGCCGTCCGAGGAAGTCCAGAGGTTGCCCAGGTAGGCCGCAGCGACAAGGTGCAAGCCATCGGCAGAACTGGCCACGGCACTCCAGGCCCTTGAGGTGCCGTCGTTGGACCAATTGGCGCCGCCGTCCGTCGATTGGTAGATGGCGCCTCCATTGACGACCGCCACGATCTTTGCTCCGTCGGCTGACATCGCCACGCTGCTCCATATCTGGCCGGTGAGGCGTGGCGTCCAGTTGGCACCCGTGTTGGTGGAGGTGTAAAGCTCCCCAGAGCTGGAGACTGCCACCTGCCGCGCGCCATCAGACGACATGGCCACCCCCGCCCACGTGCCCGTCAAGGCCAAGGGGCTCCAGGTAATGTTCATGCCGCCCACCAAGCCCCGCGTGGCAATGCGTTGGCCCGCGTTCTGCGCGACCGTCCATCCGCCCGCACCGACGCCTGTGACCTTGATCCAGTCGCCAATGGTGGGAGAAGCTGGCAGCGTGATGACAACCCGGGCGCTGGGGTTGTTGGCAAGATAGCCGGTGTTGGAGGCTGCCTGTACGGCAGCACCGGTCACGTTGACCCACTGCGTGTCAGCGGGCGCGGCGCTGCACAGGTAGGAGGTGGACGTCACCTCGCCAGGGCTGAGCACTCCGTTGTTGTCTCTGTCCAGGCCAGACTGCACCCGCTGGCCGCCGTAAGCGCAGTTCGCGCCCGCCGCCTCAGGCGTCAGCGCCAGCAAGCTGCTCGGGCCCGCGCTGCCGGCAGGCCCCGAGCCTCCTGGTGCGCCTGCTGACCCGTTGCAGACATAGCCCGTGCTGGTGACTTCGTTGTCCTCCAGCGAACCGTTGCGGTTGGTGTCCAACCCTGCCAGCACCGCGGAACCGCCTTGCGCGCACTGCGCGCCCGCAGGCTCCGGGCGCTGCCTCACCAGCATGGACAATCCGTTTGTACCGCCCGTGCCGGGCTCTGCAGAGCCGCTGGTGCCATTGCATACATACTGAGTTGATGAAACTTCAGCATCGCTTAGGACGCCGTTGGCATCAATGTCCTGTCCCGACTGAATGCGGACCCCGCCGGCAGCGCAATTGCTGCCCGAGGCTTCCGGCGCAATCCGCAACAGAGTTGGCGTACCAGTCGCTGGCGGCGGGCTTGTTGTGTCGTCAGAGCCTGACGAGCCTCCCCCACAGCCGCTGAGCAAGGCGGCGGCGGCGAGTGTCAACGTACCCAGCAGACCGTTCGTCCGACAGGCGCCGGAAAAGAGGTTGAGGATGGCGCGAGGGTGGTGCATGGTGAGCAATAGAACAAAGTGTTTTGGACAGATGCAAATACCCGGATCGGGACCGCCATGAACGGTACAAGCATGGTGCGGCCTATGCAGCAAACGACGCCTTTCAATCGGCGGAACGCCTGCTGGGGCCACGTGTGAAAGCTTGGCGAGCCATCACCGAGCGTTTGTGGCACCGGCGCGGTTCACAAACGGAGCGGCGAACGAACTATATCGGCTGGGTGTCTCTTGTCCATTCACAACGTGTTTGCTGCCACGCTGCAGCCGCGTTGTTCGTTTGCTACTTCGCTGCATCGCGGTCGGAAGCAGGGACGCGCAGCATGGCAATCGCATTGAAGGGGCAACGCACGGCGCACAACGCGCACCCCGTGCAGGCCGGGGCATTGTTCAGCACCGACCGCTTGGGCCCCCAGGCGATATCGCCCAACACCTGCAATGACAACACGTGCGGTGGACACACCGCTACGCACCACCCACAGCCAGTGCAGCGCAGCGGGTCGATGGTGGGAAGGGCCTTGCGGGGCGTGGTCATGAAAGGCAGCATAGTACGGGGCTGTATGCACCGCCGCTAGCCCTTCAACCTTACCGCTTAACACCTGCCATGCCTACGCCAAAAGCCGCGCTCCCCGTTGCCGCTGAGACCATCACCCGCCACCTCCTCATCACCGGCCATGTGCAAGGTGTGGGTTACCGCTGGTCCATGGTTCAGGCCGCCGAGCGCCTGGGCGTGTCGGGCTGGGTGCGCAACCGCCATGACGGCCGCGTGGAGGCTTGCGCCTGGGGGGCAGAGCCCGCCGTCATGGCGCTGATCGACTGGGCGCAACAAGGGCCCGAGCACGCACGGGTGGACCGCGTCGTGGTGGGCAACGTGCCCGATGGCGGCGAGCCGCCCCAAGGATTCACGCAGCGCGAGACGGTGTAGGCCACCCCCCCACACAGCTCCTTCAGCTACCGCGCTAACGGTGCTAAGGGCGCTAAGGGCGCTAAGGGCGCAGCCCCAACTGTCGCAGCAGTTCCATGGCGCCCGCTGGCGCACGCTCCTTGGCGCCGTTGATGAAGTACACGAACAGGTCGCGCGGATGCTCACCCTCCGTCCAGGCGCGCACACCCTCAGCCCATTGCGCAATGGCCTCAACGGGGTAGCCCGTGGGCACGTCGCTCTGGCTGCGCATCAGCCGCAGGTAGGCGAAGTCTGCGCTGGCGTCCGCGATGGCCGGGAATTTTTCGGAGTCGGTACATACCGGCACACAGCCGTATCGGCGTGCCAGCGCCACAAACTCTGGCGTGGCAAAACTCGGATGGCGCACATCCAGCGCATGGCGCAGGCGGCGGCCATCCACCTGCGTCGGCAGCAGGGCCAGAAAGGCCTCGAAATCCCCCGGGTCGAACGCCTTGGTTGGCATGAACTGCCACACGATGGGCCCGAGCTTGTCCTGCAGTTCCGAGATGCCGCTGTCCACAAACCGCGCAATCGAATCCCCCGCCTCCGCCAGCACCCGCCGGTGCGTGGCAAAGCGGTTGGCCTTGAGCGAGAACATGAAGCCCTCGGGCGTTTCGCTATGCCACTTTGCAAACGTGGTCGGTTTGAAGGTGCTGTAGTAAGTGCCATTCACCTCAATCGCCGTGAGTTGCCGGCTGGCGTGCTGCAGCTCTTTGCTGTGTGCAAGGCCCGCTGGGTAGAAGTTGCCGCGCCAGGGCTCAAACGTCCAGCCGCCGATGCCCACGCGGATGCGCTGGTGAAAGCCTTGACCATTCGCTCCGCTTGAATGGGTAACTTCTCTGCTGCTGCTGGGGTCTGCGTTTGAATCCACGGCGGCCTCTGTATTGCATCCAAGGGACGGCCACTTTACCAACCCAGCGGCCAACACCCTCAGCGACTGTGGCATTCGTTCGGTTGGCGCACGCACGCACCACGCTGTCGGCGATGCCCGCTGTTTGCCTACACCACGCAGACCGTGCCATTGCGACCATGGAAGCTCGCACTACCCCATTGCACACAACATTCAGGAGATACGCCATGACGCAACAGAACCCCGATCTCAACCGTGACCCCATCACCCAAGAGCCCGGCGCCCACCCCATTGGCACGGGCATTGGCGCCGCAGGCGGTGCCGTCACGGGCGCCGCGGCTGGCAGTGTTGGCGGCCCCATTGGCACCGCCGTGGGCGCGGTCGTAGGCGCCGTGGTCGGCGGCCTGGCCGGCAAGGGTGCTGCCGAAGCGGTCAACCCCACCGCAGAAGACACCCACTGGCGCACTGCCTACGACAAAGAGCCCTATTACTCCAACGCCTACACCTACGACGACTACGCTCCCGCCTACCGCGGCGGCTACCAGAGCGTCATCGACGGCCGCACCAGCTGGGACGACGCCCGCAGCGACCTGGAGCAACGCTGGGCCACAGACCGCAGTACCAGCCGCCTGAGCTGGATGGACGCCGAGCCCGCCGCCAAAGCCGCGTGGGAACGCGCAGACCGCATCTGGAAGCAGACCAAGCAGGAGTAACTGCTGCCCACGCTGAAAGCGCGCTTGTGGCTTGTCCATAGCAAGCCGCAATCACGTTAACAAGCCATGCGTTGACTGCCTGCGTTGCGCAGGCAGTTCGATCACTCAGCCCCGACGCTGTAGGTCCCGCGCTCCGTAGGCGCAGTACCCCGGCTTGGGGCTTTTCTTTTGCGGGTGCAGGCGGCAGGTCTCGGGTCGCTTGTCATACACCGTGCACAGCCGGGTCTTGGGGTCGAGAAAGTTGCAGTCCCCACTCGCCCGTCGCGCCATCGTGAAGATCGCGTTCTTGTGGTTGAAGTGGTCGATCAGCCGCGCCTTTTGCAGCCGCTTGGCAATGTGGCGAATCTCTTCATGCTCGGCCTCGAACGGGTCCACCAGCTCCAGCCGTACCAGGTCCGACAGCTGCACCTCCAGCGGCATCGTGCAGCAGTTGGCCGCGCAGGTGTCGCACAGGCCCGCGCGGTAGCGGGTCCAGGTGTCCAGGCGGTCTACGTCAACGATGGAGATGGGGGAGCGCATGGGGTGAAGGTAGACCGTAATTACTTGCGGTAGAGCTAAGAAAAGCTAGCCCGATATGTGACAGGGTCCAGGTCACAGTGCTGGTCCAGGGCTCCACTCAAGGAGAACAATTTGGGAGTCTGCCGAAATTCAAACAGACGACACAGTGTGAAGTCACTACCTGCGTCTCGGGAGAAGTGAAGTTCGTTTTTCGATAAGAAAAACGGTGTGTCTTTGCCAAACGCGGTGGTTTTCACTTCAATGAATCGCTCGCGACCATGCGCATCGAAAGACAGGATGTCGTAGCCAAGGCCATCCCCCTTTGTTTGCGAAACATGCTCCACTCTTTCAGCCAAATCGCGCTTGCCGATATGAGCCAGTCTCCATTGCTCGTAACGAAAAACGAAATCTTCACCGGCCTGACCTAACGAGCGATTGCGAGACTCGATCGCAAGGTAGTCACGCCTGATGGGTAGATTGCCGTAGCCTCGGCTTGATTCGCCCACATGGTGGCGCTGTTGCGGTGCTTCGGTTTCAACTTTCGAGAAATCCACAATTTCATGGGATATCGCAGGCTGGTGCACCGCTGCAAGTGCAAGTGAATCTAGTTCAGAGAAACGGTCAACTTGCTGCTCCACTACTTCGCGCAGCAGACGTTGGTAATTAGCCCTTGGTTGATATCCACGCAGGTAGGGGCAACCCAGATGGATGAGCACTGCGCTGATGTTGCAGTGCTTGAATTCAACAGAACCTGCGGATCGACCATTGAGCTTTTCAAGCAAGGCGCGACGGTGTGCAGCCTTGCTGTAGGTCTGACCAGCCAGTTCAAGACTGAGCATCTTGAGGTAGTCGGCAACAACTGCTTCTACCTCGGCCTGAGACCAGTCCATGATCGGTTCAACCGAGTCGGCTGACTATGTCAAACGTCAATATTCCCCGCCCGCAGCGCATTCGTCTCGATGAAGTCCCGGCGCGGTTCCACCTCATCGCCCATCAGCATCGTGAACACGCGGTCCGCCTCGATCGCGTCATCGATCTGCACGCGCAGCAGGCGGCGCACATTCGGGTCCATCGTCGTTTCCCACAGCTGCTCGGGGTTCATTTCGCCCAGCCCCTTGTAGCGCTGGCGGCTGGTGGTGCGTTCGGCTTCGCTGATCAGCCACTTCATGGCCTGGCGGAAGTCGCCCACTTTTTCTTCCTTCTGCTTGTCGCCTTCGCCGCGCAGGGCCTTGGCGCCCTCGCCCAGAAGGCCACGGAAGGTGTCGGCGGCTTCGGCCAGGGCGGCGTAGTCGGCGCCGTGCACGAAATCTTGCGTGAGCACGCTGCTCTTGATGTTGCCGTGGTGGCGGCGGCTGATGCGAAGGATGGGCTTGTCGGTGCGGGCGTCGAATTCGCCAGCCACTTCAGCCGGGATGCCGGTGGTGTTCAGTTCGCGCAGTTTTGCCTGCAGCGTGACCGCGCTGGCTTCGGCGTCTGCCACGGTGTCCAGGTTCAGGCTCACGCCGTCGGCAATGGCACGCAGGGCTTCGGCGTCCATGAAGTTGCTCAGGCGCCCGATCACGCTCTCGGCCACCTGGTGTTTGCGTGCCAGCTCGGCCAGGGTCTCGCCGGTCAGCAACTGGGGGTTGGCGCCGCCCGTGCTCACGCTGGCGTGGTTCAGCGCAATGCGCAGCAAGAAGCCGTCAAGCGCGGGGCCGTCCTTCAGGTACAGCTCTTCCTTGCCGGCCTTCACCTTGTACAGCGGTGGCTGCGCGATGTAGATGTGGCCGCGCTCGACCAACTCCGGCATTTGGCGGTAGAAGAAGGTAAGCAGCAGGGTGCGGATGTGGGCGCCGTCCACGTCGGCGTCGGTCATGATGATGATGCGGTGGTAGCGCAGCTTGGCCACGTCGAAGTCATCGCCACCGGTGGTGCCACCGGCCTTGCCGATGCCGGTGCCCAGGGCGGTGATCAGCGTGAGGATTTCGTTGCTGGTCAGTAGCTTTTCGTAGCGGGCTTTTTCCACGTTCAGGATCTTGCCGCGCAGGGGCAGGATGGCCTGGAACTTGCGGTCGCGGCCT
>JBCNOJ010000127.1:0-11004 GCA_039593925.1 Acidovorax sp. | reverse complement strand
CGAGGCGCCCGGCCCGTGCCATGCGCCGGCCGGGCGTTTTGTGTTACTGATGGGGTGATGCTGCTGTGCCTTCGGCTGGCCTGTGCTCGCTACCATCAGGTTCTTTTGACACCAACCTCAGGAGAGCCCGCGTGACGCAATCCCAAACCCACTCCAAAGACTACGAAAAAGGTCTGGCCACCCGCCGCGAGGTCATGGGCGACGATTTTGTGGACCGTGCATTGGGCAACGCCACGACTTTCACGCAGCCCATCCAGGAATACATCACGCGCAACGCTTGGGGCGATGTCTGGCAGCGTCCGGGGCTTGATCGCAAGACACGCAGCCTGATCACCGTCTCAATGCTGATCGCGCTGGGCAAGCAACACGAACTCAAGGGCCATGTGCGCGGTGCACTGAACAACGGCGCAACCGCTGAAGAAATCCAGGAAGTGCTGCTGCACGCCAGTGTGTATTGCGGCCTGCCCACCGCGGTGGAAGCGTTTCGCACCGCCGCCGAAGTGATTGACGGGCCAGCCAAATAAGTCCGCGGATTCCGCTGCCGGCCTGCGGCCCCTGCCTGCAGGTGCGATCAGCCAGCCAACAGCTTGTGAACCAGATCCGCTGCGGTGGAAGCGTTGTACTTGCGCATGAGGCGGGCGCGGTAGATTTCCACCGTGCGGTGGCTGATTTCCAGCGTGCGCCCGATCTCCTTGGAGGTGAGGCCTTCCAGCAGCCGCGCCGCCACTTCGCGCTCGCGCCCGGTCAACTCGGCTTTGACAGGGCGTTGCGAACTGAGGTCTTCAAAGCTCCAGATGCCGGACTCGTGGGGCGCATTGCGGTTGAGCGCACGGCCGGATACATGGCACCAGAACACCTCGCCATTGGCCCGCTTCATGATGCGGTTGTCGGCGTAGTGGCCTTTGGCGTTGAGGATGGGCTCCATGTGGGCGCCCAGGCGTTCGTACTCGTCGGCACTCGGATAAAGTACCTGGAACGACTGGCCGATCAGCACCTCGCGCGAGGCGCCAAACATCTCGCAGACATGTTGATTGCAATCCACCATGGTGCGGTTGCGCGACAGCACCAGCCCCACGGGGGCCATGTCAAAAGCCAGGCGGTAATCAACGTCCATAGTGCAAGTCTTTACGGGGTACTACTTAATTAGATACGTAGTATCGTAGCGCATCCCATTCATAAGGAGATCGTGGTGAACAAGGTATTTCCATCGGCCGCCGAAGCCCTCAAGGGTGTGGTGGCGGACGGCCAGCTCATGGCCGTTGGCGGCTTCGGCCTTTGCGGCATCCCCGAAGCCTTGATCGACGCGCTGCGCGATTCGGGCACCAAGAACCTCACCGTGATCTCCAACAACGCGGGTGTGGACGGCTTTGGTCTGGGCAAGCTGCTGGAGACCCGCCAGATCAAGAAAATGATTTCGTCCTACGTGGGCGAGAACAAGGAATTCGAGCGCCAGTACCTCGCGGGCGAACTGGAGCTGGAATTCACGCCCCAGGGCACGCTGGCTGAAAAGCTGCGCGCGGGCGGCGCGGGCATCCCGGCCTTTTTCACCAAGACTGGCGTAGGCACTATCGTGGCCGAAGGCAAGGAACTGCGCGAGTTCGATGGCGAAGCCTATGTGATGGAGCGCTCTCTGGTGCCCGAGGTCTCGCTGGTCAAGGCCGATGTGGCCGACAAGTCGGGCAACCTGCGTTTCAACCTCACCGCGCGCAACTTCAACCCCGCCGCCGCCACCGCAGGCAAGGTCTGCATTGTTGAAGTGGAAAAGATTGTGGAAGTGGGCGAGCTGGCCCCTGACGACATCCATCTGCCCGGCATTTACGTGCACCGCATCGTGCTCAATGCCACGCCTGAAAAGCGCATCGAAAAGCGCACCATTACCGAAGCGCCGCGTGACCACGCGGCTCAGACCGAGAAAGCAGGAGCCTGACCATGCCGTGGACCCAAGACCAGATGGCCGCCCGTGCGGCCCAAGAACTCGAAGACGGCTTTTATGTGAACCTGGGCATCGGCATTCCGACACTGGTGGCCAACTTCACCGGTGACAAGGAAGTGTGGCTGCAGTCCGAGAACGGCATGCTGGGCATCGGCCCGTTCCCGACCGATGACAAGGTGGACCCAGACCTGATCAACGCCGGCAAGCAGACGGTGACGACCATCAAGGGCTCGTCCATCTTCGGCAGCGACCAGTCGTTTGCCATGATCCGCGGCGGGAAGATCAACCTGTCCATCCTGGGCGCCATGCAGGTGAGCGAAAAGGGAGACCTGGCCAACTGGATGATCCCGGGCAAGATGGTCAAGGGCATGGGCGGTGCCATGGACCTGGTGGCCGGCGTCAAGCGCGTGATCGTGTTGATGGAACACGTCGCCAAGAAGAAGGACGGCACCGAAGATCTCAAAATTTTGCCTGCCTGCACGCTGCCCCTCACGGGCGTGGGCGTGGTGGACAGCATCATCACGGACCTCGCCGTGCTGGACGTGACGCCCGAGGGTCTTAAGCTCATCGAGCTGGCGCCCGGAGTGAGCTTCGAAAATCTGCAAGCCAAGACGGGCGTGACCGTGCTGCAGTGAGGTGCAAGTGGGCGCGCCGCAGAGGCCAGTGCCCGTTGCCAAGAAAAAAGCCGGGGCCCCGTGAGGGGCCCCGGCTTTTTGCATGGGGGCTGCAGTCGTTGAACTACAGCGTCCCGTGCGAATTACATGGCGCTGAATTCGCCCGATGGGATTTGGCCGGTGCGCAGGGCTTCAGCGGCTTGCGCACGCACAGCTGCGCGGTCGGCCGTGGACTTGTAAGTCACCACACGCGAACCTGCTGGCTCGATGCTGCGGGTCTGGGCAACAGTAGCGGCTTCGGAGGCCACTTCAGCACGGGTGCGGTTGGTTTCGAACTTCAGTGCAAATTGCGAACCATCGGCTTCGTCAGCGTGAGCGCCGAAAGCAGTGAAAGCAGCAACGGTGGCGATGGAGAGGAAACGAGCAGTCTTGTTCATGGTGAAACTCCTGAAAATTGAAAGATGACGGTGATGTACTGATCAATACGAAAGTGTGGGCTCAGTGGATTCAAAAATGAATCAACCGCGTTCGCCCGAAGGAATCTGACCGGTGCGGACGGCCTCAGCAGCCTGTGCGCTCACTGCAGCACGCTCGGCTGTGCTCTTGTAGGTCACCACACGCGAACCTGCGGGTTCGATGCTGCGGGTCTTTGCCACGGTGGCGGCTTCGGCGGCCACTTCTGCGCGGGTGCGGTTGGTTTCGAACTTCGTGGCGAACTGCGAAGCATCGGCTTCGTCAGCGTGGGCGCCCAACGAAGCGAAGGCGGCGACGGCAGCAATGGACAGGAAACGTGCGGTGTTGTTCATGATGAGAATCCTCAAAAAATGGATAAGCAAACTCGGCTCAGGCCCCCGGAATGGCTTGCCTTGACGGCTTGCTTTCTCCGGGTTCGGTGAGTCGCCTGGTGAAGGGCTCGGCTCATCGATGGGGTGAACTGTACGCTCCAAAAGCGCCCTAAAAAACCACTCGGTAGCAAACTAACTGTTCCAGTATTGGAAACAATCAACGGGGAACTTTCAGCAATTTTTGAATAACTGACCTTGAAAAACCGCTGCATGCCCTTTTTTCGAGCCCATTCTCCTTGGAAACCCTTGCATGCATTTGGGACAATAAAAATTCATCCGATGAGCGATCAAGGCCTTGTTTGGGGCCTTTGTAACGGGGGGAGGGGCGGAAACGCAGGTGCTTGATCTGCCTCAAGATTTTTCAGCCTTGAGGCAAGGTCTCTGTCAGAAGCGGGCATACCAACGCCCTATAGTCGGAGGTAACTTTTTGTGTTCCTCGCATGACTGACACGCTTGTAGCAGCGGGCATGGATGCCGCTGACAGCCCTCACTACCTACGCGCACTCACCGATATGGCCGATCACCGTGCGGTGGTGGTCGATGCGGCCATTTACACCGACAACGGCATCAAGCTGGTAGAGAAAGGCACCCGCATCGACAGCCGCCTGTACGGCCGGCTGGTGCAACACAAGCTGCGCGAGCCGATTGACCGGCATCTGTCCATTGAAAACCCGGTCGATGTGCCTGCGCTGCTGACGGCTGCGCAGGCACTTGCAGAGCAAAGCGTATTGCCCGCCATGCTGGCCGAAGCGTTGGGCTCCGCCGCGCGGCTGCTGGCACCCTTGCGGTCTTTACCTCTGCCTGCGTCCATGGCGTGCAAGCTCACGGTCATGCGCGATCAGCGGCCGGAGCTTTTCCAGCACAGCCTTCAGATGATGATGGTTGCGGTCTACCTGGGCACCAGAAGCGAACTGGACCAGCGCGACTGTGCGGCGCTGGCGGCAGCGGCCTTGTTCCACGATCTGGGGGTGCTGCACATGGACCCGGCCTGGAGCGACCCGGACCACAAGGTTGTGGGGCCTCAGCGCAAGCACCTGGTGGCCCATCCCATATCGGCGATGCTGATGATCCGCGACGCGCAGGTGTACCCACGCTCTGCCGAAGTCGCCGTGCTGGAGCACCACGAACGCATGGACGGTAGCGGCTACCCCCGTGGCTTGGCGGGGGCAGACATCACCCCGCTGGGCCGCATCCTGCTGCTGGCCGAAGTGGTGGCTGCGTTCTTTGAAAAATACGAAGACATGCCGGCACAGCGGCTGTCTCTGGTGCTGCGGCTCAACCACCGCAAGTTTCCCGCGACTCTGGTGTCGCACATCCTGCCTCTGCTGCGCGAAGAAGTGGTGCGCGAATCGGCGCTCATGCCCCTGGGCAACGATGCAGGCGACCAGATCGATTTGCTGGCCGAAGCGTTTGCCTATTGGGACGAGCTCAAGGCGGGGCTATGGTTTGCCAATGGGGCAAAGGCAGTGCCCGGCAGTGCTTTCAGTTTTGCGGACTCGCGCCTGACAGCGCTGCAAAAGGCGCTGCTTGAAGCCGGTTCGCACCCGCAACAACAAAGCGAAATGATGGCCCAGATGAAGGGCGACGCAGTGGGCATGGCCGAGGTGGCGTTGGTGGGGCGCGAAGCGCTTTGGCAGTTGCAGAGCATTCTCAACGCCAGCCACCGCCGCTGGCCCCAGTTGTCGGAGCGGACCACGCCTGAAGACACTGCGGTGGCTGACTGGTGCGATTGGGTATTGCGCCGTTTGTAGCAAGCGGCTTTTCAGCCCTGCTGCTGGTGCTGTTCGGGGCAAGCACAAGGTGTAGCGAGAGGCCCCTGATGACAGGATCATCTGATGGAGGTTTTGCATGATCGATCACACAGGAATCCACGTCACCGACATTGCGCGCAGCAAGGCGTTTTATGTCGCGGTGCTGGCTACGGTGGGCTATGTGGCCCGCCGTGATCTGGGCGATGCCGTGGGGTTTGGCGCCAAGGTGGCCGACCCTGCGGATGACCCCGCGGGCGAGTTCTGGATTGCCGAGGCCGAGCCTTTTACGCCCCGCAGCCACATTGCGTTTCGGGCCGTTGACGAAGCCCAGGTGCAGGCCTTTCATGCCGCAGCCCTGGCTGCCGGGGGGCAAGACAACGGGGCCCCTGGGCTTCGCCCGCACTACCACGCGCACTACTACGCCGCCTTTGTGCTGGACCCCGATGGCTACAACATCGAGGCGGTTTTCCACCGCAGCGCCATCGCGCCAGCGGAGGCAAGCTGACTGCAGATTGTCAGACGGTGCTCGCCTCGCACAGAAGCGGTTGTCAGCGCGAACAGGCGCCATAACGGTGTGGAAAGGCCGTGCAAGGGGCTTAGAACAGGTTCTTGGACCGCCATGCGCCACCACCTGAGCTTTACAGGGCAGGGGCTGCTCGGGAATTACCCATTGGGCAAAATACTGGTTATATTTACAGTATTGTTGTCTGCCACTTCCTGCCTCCACCATGCCCGCCCCAAGCCCCGTTCTACGGGCCGTATCCCCTCTGCCGTCTGCCGTGCCGGGTGTCTGGCATGCCGATTCGCTGGGGGCGGGCACATTGCAGGTGCAGCCCACGGGGCACGCAATTCTGGACGCGCAACTGCCGGGGGGCGGCTGGCCGGTAGGGGCCATGACGGAGGTGCTTCAAACCCAGCCCGGCCTGCACGAATGGCAACTGGTATTGCCCGCGTTGGCACAGGCTGCAGCGCGGCGGGTGGGGGCCGTGGTGGTAGTGGCCGCTCCGAACGAGCCGTTTGGCCCGGCGTTGCAGGCGCAAGGCCTGCGGGCAGAGCGCTTGTGCCGGGTGCAGGCAAGCCAGGCCCAGGCGGCGCTATGGGCCACTGAACAGGCGCTGCGCTGCCGGGGTGTGATGGCGGTGCTGGCCTGGCTGCCCCAGGCGCAGCCAGCAGCGCTGCGCAGGCTGCAGCTGGCTGCGGCACAACAGCAGCAGTTGCTGTGGGTATTTCGGAGTGCCCATGGGGCAGCGCAGGCCTCGCCAGCCATGCTGCGGGTGCAGCTGGAGGGCTTGCCCCTGCCGGGCCACCCGGCAGGGGCGCCACAGATGCAACTGCACATCCTCAAACGCAAAGGGCCGCCCTTGGACCAGGGGCTGTGTCTGCCCGCCTGCCCTTCTTTGCTGGCACAGGCGCTTCAGGCACAGGCGGGGCGCCGTATGGCTGCACAGCAGCATGCCCAGCAGTGGGTGCGGGGCCGGGGGACCGTGCCTTTGGCACCCGTGCTCCCTTTGCCCGCGCGTGCCCCGTTGGTGGAGAGTGCGCATGCACTGGATCGCATTGCCCCTGCCGTGGCCGGATGAGGCCACACCCCCACCCGATGGCGGTGGTGTGCTAGCGGCAGCGGCCTACTGGTGGGCGCTGCGTTTTACGCCGCGCGTTGCGCTGGTGGATGCCGAAGCCTTGCTGCTGGAAGTTGCCTCCACCGAGCGCCTTTGGGGCGGGCGCGAGGCCTTGCAGTCGCTGGTGCTGCAAGCCTGGAGCGATGCCTTTGCAGCGCTGCGCAGCGATGGCGGGGCCGAAACCGCCAGTGACCCGTCTGCAGCGGCGATCCCTCCACTTTGGGGCTGCGGGCCGACCGCGCTGGTCGCGCAGGCCTGGCTGCGCATGGCGCAGGTGGGGCGTGTTGCTGCCGGGCAGGGTGGGGCGGTGCATGCGCTGCCTTTGCACACGCTGACCG
Source organism: Acidovorax sp. (assembly GCA_039593925.1). Lineage (GTDB taxonomy): Bacteria > Pseudomonadota > Gammaproteobacteria > Burkholderiales > Burkholderiaceae_C > Acidovorax. The sequence continues at coordinate 3,904 of JBCNOJ010000127.1, read as the reverse complement.
CGCTGCGCCCGCATGTGCCCAGCCTGGAGCGCATGGGTTGCCGCACCTGGGGCGCCTTGCGTGCATTGCCGCGTGCGGGCGTGGCCCGGCGCATCGGCGCAGGCGCATTGCATGCGCTGGACCAGGCGCTGGGCGAAGCGCCAGAGGCCCACGCCTGGCTGGAGCTGCCCGAGCAATTTGCATTGAGCACCGAGCTGCCCGCACTGGCCGCATCGGCCGATGCCTTGCTGTGGAGCGCCAACCGCTGCCTGGCAGCGCTGCAAGGCTGGCTGCAGGCGCGCCAGCAAGGGGCGCTGGCGCTGGAGCTGTCGTGGCGCCATGACCTGCGGCGTGTGGATGGCGTCACCATCCCGCCCGCACACAGCTTGGCGGTGCGCACGGCACAGGCCACGCAGGACATGGCGCATCTGCGGCGCCTGTTGTCTGAAAACCTGGCCCGCACCACGCTGGCTGCACCCGCCAACCACATCACCTTGCGCCTGCTGGAAGCAGCGCCTTTGCCGCACCGCAGCGCGAGCCTGCTTCCCCCGGACGACCGCGCCGGGTTGCAGGCCGGCGAGGCGGCGGGCGACGGGGCGGGTGAAGCGCTTCACCAGTTGCTGGAGCGCCTGTCGGCCCGCCTGGGGGCAGACCACGTCACTGCGCCTGTCCTGCTGGCCGACCACCGGCCTGAACGCATGCAGCAATGGGTGGCTGCAGCCGATGTGCTGTGCAGCAGCCCGGCGCGCGGGGCATCAAGTGGTTTTTTGAGCACATGGAGTGCATCGGGCACGTCAGGCAAGTCGCAAATCCGCGCCCCGTTGGCCAATGCGCCGCTGCAGCAAGGCGCCGCCCACGCGCCGGACGCCACCCTGTGGCCCACCTGGCTTTTGCCTGCGCCCCGGCGGCTGACCGTGCAGGGAAACCGCCCCTGCTACCAGGGCCTGCTGAGCCTGCTGGCCGGGCCGCACCGGTTCGAGGCGGGATGGTGGTCCACCGGCGTGGCAGAAGCTTCAGCGCCCACGGAATCCAGGGCATTCCGAACAACCGATTCAACCCGCCCATCCTGCGCAAGCCAGCCTGACGCCGCCTCCACCGGCCTGGCCTTGCGCGACTACTTCGTGGCGCACAACGATGCGGTGGGTTTGGTGTGGGTGTTCCGGGAACGCCTTCCACGGGGCGCGGAAGGGCAGGCCACGGCCACTGCCCCTTCGCCGCCGCGCTGGTTCCTGCACGGCATTTTTGGGTGATGGCATGGCAGCAGCATCTTCACGATCTGCCGGGTGGGCTTTGGCCCATGAGACCCCGGCGCCCGATGCCATACCCCGCCTGCCGGGGTATGCAGAACTGCATTGCCTGTCCAACTTCAGTTTTCAGCGCGGGGCCTCTCACCCGCAGGAGTTGGTGGAGCGCGCCGCTGCACTGGGCTACCAGGCGCTGGCGCTGACGGACGAGTGTTCGGTGGCTGGCGTGGTGCGCGCCTGGCGCGTGGCCGAGCCCATGGGTTTTCACCTCATCGTGGGCAGCGAATTTTTGTGGGGCGACTTGCGCGTGGTGGCATTGGCCCGCGATGCGCAGGGCTGGGGCAACCTGTGCGAGTTCATCACCGCTGCGCGGGCGGCTGCACCCAAGGGTCAATACCGGGTAGGGCCGCACAGCCCCTGGCAGCTGCTGCAGGGTTGCGAACTGTTGCTGGCGCCATGCCGCCATGTCTTCAATGCTTCTGATTTTGTAGCTATCAGCGCTTGCCTATCAAGCGCTAGAGGCCAATTTGACTCAAATTTTGACGGCCATGTGTGGTTGGCGGTGGAACTGCACCAAGCGACCGACGACGGCCTGTGGCTGGCCACATTGCAGCGTGCAGGGCAGGCGCTGGGCCTGCCGCTGGTGGCGGCGGGCGATGTGCACATGCACCTGCGCTCGCGCAAGCCGCTGCAGGACGTGGTCACTGCCGTGCAGCACGGCTGCAGCGTGGCCGAATGTGGGTTTGCTTTGCAGCCCAATGCCGAGCGCCACTTGCGCCAGCGTGTGCGCCTTGCAGGCATCTACCCGCCCGAGCTGCTGGCGGCCACGCTCACCGTGGCGGAGCGCTGCACCTTCCGGCTTGACGAGATCAAGTACCAGTACCCGCTGGAGACCGTGCCCGAGGGCATGACGCCCGCGCAGGCCCTGGCCTGGCTGGTGCAGGCTGGGGTGCACAGCCACTACCCGCAGGGGGCACCCGAGCGCGTGCAGGCGCAGATCACCAAGGAGCTCGACCTGATCGCGCACTGCGGGTATGAGATGTACTTCCTTACGGTGCACGATATCGTGCGCTATGCGCGCAGCAGGGGCATCCTGTGCCAGGGCCGTGGCTCGGCCGCAAACTCGGTGGTGTGCTATCTGCTGGGCATCACGGCGGTCGATCCCGAACATTCCCACCTGCTGTTCGAGCGCTTCATCAGCAAAGAGCGCAAGGAGCCGCCCGACATTGATGTGGACTTCGAGCACGACCGGCGCGAAGAGGTCATTCAGTACATCTATGACAAATACGGCCGCGACCGCGCCGCCATCGCCGCCGTGGTCGCCTGTTACCGCACGCGCAGTGCCCTGCGCGACGTGGGCAAGGCCTTGGGGGTGGCGCCCGCGCTGGTGGACGCGTTTGCCAAGGACCACCACTGGTTCGACGAAGACATTGCCGCCGACCGCCTGCAGGAACTGGCCGCCACTGTGGGCGCGCCGCTGCACCGCCACACGGCCGCCCTGTGGCTGGAGCTGGCGGCCGATCTCAAGGACTTTCCGCGCCACCTGAGCCAGCACGTGGGCGGCTTCGTGCTCACGCAGGGCAAGCTCACGCGGCTGGTGCCGGTGGAGCCCGCCAGCATGAAGGACCGCTCCGTCATCCAGTGGGACAAGGACGACCTCGATGACATGGGCCTGCTCAAGGTCGATGTGCTCGCCCTCGGCATGCTCAGCGCGCTGCGCCGCTGCCTGAACCTGCGTGCCCTGCTGCGCGGCGAGCGCTGGGGCCTGAAGGAAATCCCGCGTGAAGACCGGGCCACCTACGACATGATCTGCGCCGCCGACACCGTGGGCGTGTTCCAGATCGAAAGCCGCGCCCAGATGAGCATGCTGCCGCGCCTGCAGCCGCGCGAGTTCTACGACCTCGTGGTAGAGGTGGCCATCGTGCGGCCGGGGCCTATTCAGGGCGGGATGGTGCACCCGTATCTCAAGGCGCGGGAGCGCAGGCGCAAGGGCTTGCCGCTGGAGCTGGAAAAGGCCGAACTGGAAGAAGCCCTAAAGCGCACACTGGGTGTGCCCATCTTTCAGGAGCAGGTGATGCAGATCGCCATGATTGCGGCGGGCTTCTCGGCGGGAATGGCCGACGACCTGCGCCGCTCCATGGCTGCCTGGAAGCGCAGAGGCGGGGTCCATCGGTTCGAGCGCCCGCTCATTGGTGGCATGGAAGCACGGGGCTACCGCACTGAATTCGCCCAGGCCATCTTCCAGCAGATGCTGGGATTCGGCGAATATGGCTTTCCTGAAAGCCACGCCCACAGCTTTGCCCTGCTGGCCTACGCCAGCAGCTGGCTCAAGTGCCACGAGCCCGCGTGTTTTCTGGCCGCGCTGCTCAACTCGCTGCCCATGGGTTTTTACACGGCCTCGCAACTGGTGCAGGACGCACGCCGCCATGGCGTGCGGGTGCTGCCCATCGACGTGACCGTGAGCGATATGGACTGCACGCTGGAAGGCGAACCCGAGCCACTGAGGCCCGCACGCGGGCTGGGCGCGCCGCCACTGCCGCAGCCCGCCGTGCGGCTGGGCCTGCGGTTGGTAAGCAGCCTGCAGCAACTGGCCGTGGAGCGGATCGTGCAAGCGCGCATGGCCGGGCCAGCCTTTGCCAGCACCGAAGACTTGGCCCTGCGCGCCAGCCTGGATGCGCAGG
>JBCNOJ010000126.1:0-11016 GCA_039593925.1 Acidovorax sp. | reverse complement strand
GCGTGGCCCAGGTGCAGCGCCTCGCGGTCCAGCTCGACAAGGCCACGCGCACAGCCGCTGCGCTGCAGACGCGCCTCGATGCGATGCAGACGGGGGAGGGCGAGCTGCAGCAATTGCGTGAGGCCGTGCGCGCCCTGATTCCGAAGCTCACCCCGGCCGCGCAGCAGGTGGTGCGCAGGCATCTGGAGGGCTGCGGGGCGGGGCAGTGGCTTGCCCCCGAGGAACCGCCACAGCCTGCGGCCGCGCCGCCTTCCATCCTTTCTTCCCGCGTGTTTTTTTAACCCCAGTCCACAAGGAGCAAACCATGACTGAAACCGAAGCCCGCAAGGCATTCAACACCGCCAGCACAGAGCTGCAAACGGCCCTGGCCAAGTACCAGGGCGCGCGCACTGAACTGCACCGCATCACCGGCGAATTTGTGGCCGCAGACCAAGCGCTGAGCCTCCGGTTCAGCGGCGCCTGCGCGGGCCTGCCAAGCACCGATAACGCCGGCACATCAAAACCCACGGCCCTGGCCGACTGCTGAAACCCGAAGGAAAACGACCATGACATTCGACGTTCAACAACACGCCCGCAGCGCCCAGGCTGCCCTGCACGAAGCCCTGGCCGAGTTGGCCCGCGCGCGTACGGCCTACGACAACGATGCAGGCCCGAGGTTTGCCCAGGCCAAGGCCGCGCAGGAGCTGCTGGCCTGCAAGATCAAGGCGGCGGAAGCGGAAGCCGATGCGGCTTCGGATGCGTTCCATGCTGCGTTTGCCAGCGGCGGGTTTGAGAGCAGCGATGCAGCCACGCGCAGTGCGCTCAACCGCAAGAACGATGCGCAGGCCATGGCCGAGGTGATGCGGGTGGCGCATGTCAAGGGAGCCAAGGAACTGCAGGCACTCGCGGCCGAGGCCAGCAGGCAGGCGCGCACCTATGCGGCAGCGTATGAGCGGGCCTACACCGCACACGCACGGGCCGAGGGCTACAAGGTGCTGCAGGAGGCCGGGGAAGCGGTGGCCAGGGCGATGGCGCTGGCGGCGCATGCGCCTTGCAGCACCAGTGCGCACGAGGATTCATTGGGGCGCCCGCCCAGCTCTGCGGCCCTGCGCGAGGAGATGGTGGCGGCGCGGTGGACGTTCATTCTCGATGGGCTCAAGGCAATGGCCGAAGGGCTGCCGGAGTACAGCGCGCGGCCGCAGGTGGAGGTGCTGGGGGTGTTCGATCTGGGGGCGCTGACGGCGCGGGATGTGCTGACGCCTGCGCAGATTCACAAGGTGCAACGCAGTGGGGAGGTTGTGCTGTAGGGCGGGGGGGCAGGCGAGAAAGCGCAAAGTGGCGAGGGCAGCTTCGCGCTCTTTTTTTGGAATATGGCTTGGGCTTTTTCTATATGGTCCGCGCTGCATAGTCTTTTATTACGGCTTCTATCCTTTCTAAGATTGGCTCAAAGCCTTTGAAGGAAATCGTGCTGGAATTTTTAGCCACAACATCCCTGGCGAAAGCAAACTTCCCATAGTGGTGTTGGTTGCCCTCATCGTCTGTTCTATCAAAGGTTTTTCCGCTTAGTACAGTTGCTAACGTGGCATTGTCAAAAAAATCCTCCATACTGGTTTTTTCTAAATTCGGTCCGAATGGCGTTGGAACAACATACAGATTTCCGTAAAGGTAGATGAATGGCCTTCTTCCTTGCGGTTTTTTTATGTTCAAAATTCCAGAAATTGCGCCATAAATAGAATCTGCGCCTGAATCGTTATCAATTAGTATTATTGCTGGGTTTTTTGGGGGCTGAGCTTTGAATGTATTTGTGATGTATGCGTGATATTGCTTTATCAGATGGCATAGCCCCCCTACGCCTCCGCTTAGTTTTGTAATTGCCGCAGTTTTTCTGTCTGAATGTTTAAAAAGCCGTAAGTGGAGCTTGGGTTTGCCATCTTGACCCCTTCCACCTAGTAGAGGGTATTTTTGATGGAGATTGTAAATCGCGTGTTTTATGTAGATATTGTCAGTCTTGCCTTCGCAAATAATGATCGGACAATTAGGTGTATAAAACTTATCAAAATAGATAGCTTTTCTGTAGAGTTCTATTCTTCCGGGAGTTTCCACGATTGGCTGATCATTTTTAACAGCAAGAGCTTCGTTGTACAAATCCACTTGATGTATGTAGCTCAACATTCCCAAGAGTTCGTTGGCTCTACCGTCACGTTTCAATACTATTTCTTTACCTTGAGCATCTTTGCCTTTGCTGAAGTGTTCAAACTTTCCAGTTTTAAAAAGGCTGTTGGCCATAGCCCTTGCAGAGTATCGATAGCTTGCAGGAACGTTTACCTTTTTGTTAACTGATAAACCAGTGACTTCCTGCCGCGAGTCTTTGTACTGCATGCGAGTCTTTTGCGGATTGAAATTGAACCCGTTTCTCTGAACTATCCTATCCAGCTCTTTGCCAGGAAGCCAAATGTTCTTGTCTTCTTCCGTGGATATGGCAATTTCCTTCGGGAAAACTTGCTTGTTTGTACTAAAGGTTAGATCATCTGCATATCTTGTATATGTGCACCTATTTTTTTTGGCTAAATTTATAAGCGCAATATCAAGAATATGCCCAAGCAGATTGGAAATAACAGGGGAGCAGGGGCTGCCCTGTGGAAGCTTGTTTTCATGGCAGGCGATTTGGGCGAAAATTGTCGCGACCTTCTCATTCAAGGAGAAGTTTTTATCCTTGAGGAAGAAACCTCTAACTCTGCCAAAATTTATACTTCCAAAGAAGTCGCATAAGTCGGCATTAAATACAAAGCGTCGCGTTATATGGGCCTGCCCGTTGGTCATTATGCTGTGACCTGGCATGAAGCCGTGAGAGACGCCCTTGAATTCAAAGTTTTTATTGGGTGACTTGCTTTGATACTGCTCTTTTAGCTCTTCATTGCAAGCGAGTAGTATAGTGGCCAGTCGCTTTTGAATTAACTTCAAATGGCTGTATGGAGCATATATCTCGCGAGTGCCTCCACTGCGTTTTGGAATTTCGAACTTGGTGTAAAGCTCCGGCTTTGGCTTCGTGTAAAGGACATACGACAGCATTCCGGGCTTAACCTGAAGAAGTCTGGCCACATCGTGCAGGCTAGCTGCTGCTCTAAGTTCTTCAAGCTTCATTTGATAGTTGGACTCGCAAACACTCTTACGCGAACGCACGGATCGCGACTGGCCGGAAGGCGAGGTACACCGAGGAGCATTTCCTGCGGACGTTGGTTTCACATGCCATGAAGCATGGCAAAAAATCTGTCTGCGAGTCCGCCCCCACTTTAGCACTTCATCTATGAACGTTTGCAGCTGGAAGGGCGTCGAGTGATCGATCTTGTGGGCTGTCATGCAGCTCGATGCGCTCATGCAGCTGCCTGCCTGCTACATGGTCCAGAGGTGGCTTTGGTGGCTTTTGATGGGTTTCTTTCCAACGAAACGCGAGTCAGTGAAGAAAGCATCGAGGCAACTCGAAGACCCGCAGGCGGGGCGGGTTGGTGGGGTTTGTAGGCTTTGGAGGGTTTACTGACCGTCGAAGCGCGAGCAAGTGAAAAGGCCGAGGCCCGGGTTTGGCGCCATGCACCATGGGGCCGATTGGTGGGGTTTGTAGGCTTTGAGGGGTTTACCGACCGTCCAAGCGCGAGCAAGTGTTTTCTTTGCGGCCACGCACCGCGCGCTATCCTCACGCCACCCACCGCTTGTTGGGTAGCCAAACTAGGGTGGGGGTACAAGCGGGGGTACAGCGAAAAAAATGAATTGCGGAAACCTAGCATTCATGCGGGTTGGCAGGATTCATTCAGTAGCCGCCAGCACCATAACGTTCAAGGCCGTTCGCTGAAATTCAGCGAACGGCCTTTTTCTTTCCTATCGACGCACTGCACATTTGCACCAACGTACACGCTGGCTTCTTTGTGAGTGTTGGTGAAGTTGGATTTACGTCCGCTGCGCGGCTAAAACGTTTTGCCTGCCCTGATCCAGGAACAGCTCGGCTGACGACCATGAATAGAGGCGGCGAAGTTATGCCAATGCATGTGCAACGCCGTCTTTGAAGTGATAGCCATCGTCGCCAAGCAGAGCGCAGTGGCGTTGCAAAAAAGTGTTTACATCCAAACGCTCAGTGTTTGCGCGCCGGGGCCAGCATTGTGTACCGCTAAATGGACATGAGTGCTGTCGCCACGCCCACTGCAACGATTTGAACTCCAAAAAACAGCATAACTATCGGCATGACGGGACTCCGGTTAAAGCGGGGCGAAAAACCAGAGATTATTTTTTCCGGGCGGCATTCGCTGTAGGAGAGGCGAACCCTCGCTTGTAGGACCTGCTCGAAGAGGGGCTTGCCGAACCGAACCTTGCCACCTTTGCTGGCGGTCATGTTCGCGAAGACGGTGCGCGCCGCTGTCCTACAGTTTGATGCGCTGCACAAGAATGCACGTGCGCCACCAGAAAAATACCATGAGTGCATCTGAATTACTGGCTTGCCAGTTGAGAGGCGCATATGAGCACTTGGTACAAACTGGATCTCGGTCACGACGATCAGGCGTTCGAACCCACGCTGCGCATTCAGCAAATGTTCATGTCGAAGTTTCTGATGTGTGCTCCTGGCTCGGGCAGAGCGCTTTTCTCTTGTTATGACAAGGACAAAGATCGGCTCTGGTTGTATTTCTCGCCCGCAGCTGCAGACATCGCGCTGCGCGTCTATGCCGAGCCCTGTGATCCACCCACCGCACTCGACTGCATCGGGTTGCTTGCAGGGGAGGGCGATGCGTTGGGAATCACGCCCCCAGAGCTCGCCAAGGCTGCGTGATGCCATGCCGACTTTGACCGCCTCATTTCATTGATCACGTGAGGAGCGCTAAACATGTTTTCACCTCCACGCCATCTTCTACCCACCTCGCAGGAATCGCATCCCTTTATCGGCCTGCAGATGGGGCAGCATCCCGCTGGCAACCTCGCGCGAGTACGCCAGCATGAAGACTCGGGAGTGAAGGGGTTGCCAGACTGTGATGAGCAAATGTGGAATGCAAGCGCCCTTAGGACTGAGCGCCAGTGCGGTGACTGCGCGGGTGACCAGTGGCAGGCAATGGGTTGAGAGACGCGACATGCGGCAAGCCCCAAAAGGTCACTTGCTTTGAGATAGACGGCACATGATTTTGACTTTGCACATTCACCACGATGGCTCTCACCGTTATCTGGCCCGTGTCAGGAACGGGGAGGCACTTGTCAGCGAACCGACCACCCATGATCGTATCGACGATGCCATCGCTTTTTATGGACGAGAGGGTGCCCTGCTGTTCCCGGAGGTGACTGCGTTTTCTGTTTGGTATGGCGGCTGGAGCGTTGGCCAGGTCGCGCTGCCTGCCATGCGCGCTGAGGCGTCAACACTTGCCATGCGCCTGTTGGCGCTTTCTGCCGTTGTGCGCTGAAACTCGGTGATAACTTTCGGCGGAAACAAAATGAAATAAACCGAAACTGCGTCGAGACCACGCACGCCGTTCTGCGGCGCACCATCAGGGTCATGTTCAACACGTCCATGAAAGGACTGCATCATGAAACCCTGGATCAAAAAAACCTTGGCCGGTTTGTTTGGCGCCACCATCGCACTGGGCGGTTTGACAGCGTGCTCAAGTGGGTACCACCATCGCGGCCCCATGACTGCTGACAAGATGGCCGAAGTGCGCGGCAAGGTGGTGCAGCGGGTCAGCAGCAAGCTGGATCTGAACGATGCGCAGAAGCAGAAGCTCAATGCATTGGCCGACGCAGTGCAGGCCCAACGTACTGCTTGGGTTGGGTCAGCCAAAGACCCGCGCACCGAGATGCAGGCCATTGTGTCTGGCGGAAAATTTGACCGGGCGCGCGCCCAGGCGTTGGTTGAGGAAAAAACCCGTGCGGTTCAATCTGGCAGCCCAGAGGTGATCAGCGCGCTGGCAGATTTCTATGACAGCCTGAACGCCGACCAGCAGCAGAAGGTGCGCGACATGATGCAGCACCGGCGTGCTGGCTGGATGCCGCGGGTCTGACAGCGGGATACCCACATGTCACCCGCCATTGAACCTATTCACCGTTTGGCGCAGGGTGTTCGTGCCCACGGCCCGGCCTTGCTCGCGGGAATGCCCGACCCCCACGATGAACTCATGTCTCTGGTGTGGGGCCCGCGCTTTGACAGGGAGCACGCCATGGGGCTCTTGGCCCGCCAGCCCGACGCTGCCGTGCGTGTCTTGCCAGCGCTGCTGGCAGCGGCCGACCACTTTGATGCTCTGCGCGCTCCCGCACAAAGCCGTTTGCGCCGATTGATCGTGCGGCACCGCGCATTGGGCAGTGTGTCGGCGCGATCAAGGGGCGGAAACCCTGGCGATGCGACAACGCCAGCCCCGTCGGCAGGGTTGGCGTCCACCATGGTCACAACTTCAAAGGTCAACGCCTGACGGTGTGAGAATTGCTCATGCACCGCATTTTGTTGATTGATGACGATGAACAGCTGGGGCCGCCGCTGACCGCCTACTTCCAGCGCTTTGAGCTGGAGCTGGTTCATGCGCTCAGGCCCAGCGAGGGACTGGCACAGCTGGAAGCCGGGGGCTTTGATGCCGCCATTCTGGATGTGATGCTGCCCGAGATGGACGGCTTCGAGCTATGCCGCACGATCCGCCGGCAAGGCGATCTGCCGCTGGTAATGCTGACCGCCCGGGGCGATGTGATGGACAGGGTGGTGGGCCTGGAGCTGGGTGCAGATGACTATTTGCCTAAGCCGTTTGAGCCCCGGGAGCTGGTGGCCCGTCTGCAAACCGTGCTGCGCCGCCGCCGCTCGCCGGGTTCGGCGGACGTGGCCACCGAGCTGCAGTTTGAAGGGCTGTTCATCGACGCGGCGCGCCGCAGTGTGCTGCGCCAGGGGATTGCCATTGAGCTCACTGGCACCGAATTTGACCTGCTGCACATGCTGGCGCGCGAGCCTGGGCGGGTGTTCAGCCGTGACGACATCCTGAACCAGTTGCGCGGCCACGAGGCCGAGCTGTATACCCGCGCTGTCGACATCGTCGTGAGCCGCCTGCGCAAAAAGCTTGAACCGCTCGACTGCATCAAGACATTGCGCAACGCGGGTTACTCGCTGGCGCTGCGCCGGGCGGCTTCAGCATCCACGGGTCAGTCATGAAGTGGGCGGACTGCGAGCCGGGCCACGATCCCGATTGCCCCTGGCACCGCCGCGCGCGCGACGCGGTCGGCTACTCTCTGCGCATCCGGCTGGTACTGGTGTTCATGGCCTTGGCCGTAACGGTGGCTGTGGTTTTCATGGGCGGTATGCAGAAGGTGGTGGCCCTGGGCTGGAAAGAGGCCGCACGCCCGCTGCTGATGGACTACGTCGACCGCCTTACCGCTGAAATCGGCAGCCCGCCCAGTATCGAGCGTGCCCAGGCCATCGCCGACCGCTTGCCGGTCACCTTGCGCATCGACGGGCCACAAATTCAATGGGACTCGCACCCCGACCGCCCGCGCCCCGACTGGATGAGTGACAAGGTCCAGCGCCAGGACCACTGGGCCCGCGATGACACCGGGTACCGGTTGCTTCAGCGCACCACCGCCGATGGCCACCACATCGAATTTGGCCTCAACGCGCTGTCGTGGGACAAGCGGCCGCGCATCGCCTGGGGCACGCTCACCGTATTGCTGCTGCTCACCGCGCTGACCTTTGTTTACGTGCGTCACCTGCTGCGTCCGCTGGACGACATCCGCCACGGGGCAAGGCGCTTCGGCCAGGGCGACTTTGGTGAACCCATTCCCGTGCGGCATGCGCACCGACCCGATGAACTGGGGCAACTGGCCGCCACCATCAACACCATGGGTGAGGACATTCACCAGATGCTGGAGGCCAAGCGCGCTTTGCTGCTGGCCATGAGCCATGAACTGCGCAGCCCGCTGACACGCGCACGCTTGAACACTGAGCTGCTGCCTGAAACAGCCGATGTGCAGGCCCAGCGCGCGGCCTTGATGCGAGATCTGGGCGAAATGGCACGGTTGATCACCGATCTGCTGGAGAGCGAACGCCTTGCCGGGCGCCATGCCGCACTGCACCGTGAGCCCACCGACCTCGCCGTTCTGGCGCGGGAGGTGGTTGCCGAACTGGAGGTGCGTCACCCCGGCGCAACGGCCATCGAACTGCAGATTCAGGCAGGCTTGCCCCACTGCACGCTGGACCGCTCACGGGTGCGCCTGTTGATGCGCAATCTGCTGGACAACAGCCTGCGCCACAACGACCCAGCCGCGGCGTCCCCGCTGATGCGCGTGTGTCTGGTGGATGGCGTGGTGGAGATCGAAGTGCGCGACCACGGCCCTGGCGTGCCGCCGGAACACCTGCCGCACCTGGCTCAGGCCTTCTACCGCCCTGATACCGCACGCCAACGCGCCACGGGCGGGGTTGGGCTGGGCCTGTACCTGTGCCGCCTAGTTGCACAGGCCCACGGCGGCAGTCTGAAGATGCGCAATGCCCAGCCCGGGTTGGCGGTGACGGCGCGGCTGCCCTGCGCCAGCTAAGCGCACGCACGTTGGGCGTGCACGATCGCACCGTGGCGGTGCACGGCGGATGTGCCGGGAGGCGTACCCCGGACAAGTGCGCCCACCGATGCGCATCCGCAACCTGGGTTAAGTTGACCGGCGCAGGCGAAAGTTTGAGCGAAATTGGCATCTAGCGCTTATCCATCAAGCGCTGGCAGCTATCAATTTGGTACTAACAGCTGCCGAGTTTCAGTCAATCGTTCCGCCCTTGTATAGCCAGGGTCTCCTGGCCCTGTTCTTGCAATAGACAAGAATCCCATCCAAAACAGGTTGGCATCTAGCGTTTACCCTGTATAGACAGGTATGCTCTGGCTGTCATCATCCCGGGGCGGGCGGCCGTAAGGCGCTCGGCGGGTGGGCTACAGGTATTGACTTTGAAACAGGAGCAGATGATGACTCGATCGGTTGTGAAATGGACTTCGTTGGCAGCCGCTGCGGCTTGCGCAATGGCAATGGCCGCACCGGCCCAGGCGCAGGACACCAAGATTGTGCTGGGCATGTCCGGCTGGACAGGTTTTGCACCGCTCACGCTGGCCGACAAGGCCGGCATCTTCAAGAAGAACGGCCTGGACGTGGAGATCAAGATGATCCCGCAGAAGGACCGCCACCTGGCCCTGGCCTCCAAGTCGATCCAGTGCGCAGCCACCACGGTCGAGACGCACGTCGCCTGGAACGCCAACGGCGTGCCCATCGTGCAGATCTTCCAGATGGACAAGTCCTACGGCGCCGACGGCATCGCAGTGCGCGGCGACATCAAGAGCTTTGCGGACCTCAAGGGCAAGACCATCGGCGTGGATGCGCCCGGCACCGCTCCGTACTTCGGCCTGGCCTGGATGCTCAGCAAGAACGGCATGAGCCTCAAGGATGTGAAGACCACCACACTGTCGCCCCAGGCCGCAGCACAGGCCTTCGTGGCGGGGCAGAACGACGCTGCCATGACGTACGAGCCCTACCTGTCCACCGTGCGTGAGAACCCCAGCGCCGGCAAGATTCTGGCCACCACGCTCGACTACCCCATGGTGATGGACACCGTGGGCTGCGACCCCACGTGGCTCAAGGCCAACGGCAAGGCCGCGCAGGCACTCGCCAATTCGTATTTCCAGGCGTTGGACATGATCAAGGCCGACCCGACCAAGTCTAACGAGATCATGGGCGCCGCCGTCAAGCAGACGGGTGAGCAGTTTGCCAAGTCGTCGTCCTTCCTGCGCTGGCAGGACAAGGCTGCCAACCAGAAGTTCTTTGCGGGCGAGCTGACCAGTTTCATGAAAGACGCCACGGCCATCCTGCTGGAGGCCGGCATCATCCGCAAGGCGCCTGAAGACCTGAACGTCACTTTTGACGCCAGCTTCATCAAGTAACTAGACGGAAGAAGAGCGCTCCATGTCCGCCGTGCAACCCCTGTCCGTTTCTGAGCCAAAGGCCACCGTGCGCCGGCGCTCGCTGGCCCCGCTGGAGCCTGTGAGCAGCCGATCCCGCTGGATGCTGGGGCTGGCCTTTTTCGCCCTGTTCGTGGCGGTGTGGGCGTTCTTCACCTTGGGTGGCTTCGTGTCGCCCACCTTCCTGGCCAGCCCCGTCACCATGGTGAAAGAAGGCTGGCTGCTGTTCACCGAGTACGGTTTCATCAAAGACATCGGCATGACCATCTGGCGTGTGGTCGGTGGCTTCATCCTGGCGGCGGTCATTGCCGTGCCGCTGGGCATTGCGATGGGCGCGTACAAGGGGGTCGAAGCGTTCTTCGAGCCCTTCATCTCGTTCTGCCGCTACCTGCCTGCGTCGGCTTTCATTCCGCTGCTGATCCTGTGGGCGGGCATTGGCGAGGCGCAGAAGATCCTCGTCATCTTCATCGGTTCGGTCTTCCAGATCACGCTGATGGTGGCCGTCACCGTGGGCGGTGCGCGGCGCGACCTGGTGGAGGCCGCTTACACGCTGGGCGCAGGCCACAAGGGCATCGTCACGCGGGTGCTGATCCCCGGTGCGGCGCCCGAGATCGCCGAGACCCTGCGCCTGGTGCTGGGCTGGGCCTGGACCTATGTGATCGTGGCCGAGCTGATCGGCTCGTCCAGCGGCATCGGCCACATGATCACCGACAGCCAGTCGCTGCTCAACACCGGCCAGATCATCTTCGGCATCATCATCATCGGCCTCATCGGGCTGGTGTCCGACTTCGCCTTCAAGGCGCTCAACCACCGTCTGTTTGCCTGGAGTTTTGTGCGATGAGCAGCGTATCCATCCAAGCCGTCTCGCGCACCTTTGAAGGACGCAAAGGCCAGCGCACGCAGGCGCTGCTGCCGGTGGACTTTGAAGTACGTGACAACGACTTCGTCACCATCCTCGGCCCCTCTGGCTGCGGCAAGTCCACGCTGTTGCGCATCGTGGCGGGCCTGGACCACGCCACCAGCGGCCGCGTGCTGCTGGATGGTGTGCCCGTGGAAGGTCCCGGCGCCGACCGCGGCATGGTGTTCCAGAGCTACACCCTGTTCCCCTGGCTCA
>JBCNOJ010000125.1:0-11019 GCA_039593925.1 Acidovorax sp. | reverse complement strand
GCTTCTTGCTGGGCGCCACCTCGGGCCGCACCACGCTGGGCGGCGAGGGCCTGCAGCACCAGGACGGCACCAGCCATCTGGTGGCGGCCACCATCCCCAACTGCAAGGCCTACGACCCGGCCTATGCGGGCGAGATGGCCGTCATCATCGACGCGGGCATGCGCGAGATGGTGACCGAGCAGCGCGACGTTTTCTACTACGTCACCCTGATGAACGAGAACTACGCACAGCCCGATCTGCCCGACGGTGCAGCAGATGGTGTACTGCGTGGTTGCTATGTTTTCAAGAGCTATCAGCGCTTGATGGATAAGCGCGAGAGCCCGATTCCATCTGAAAAGTCTGTCACTTTGATGGGATCTGGAGCCATCCTGACCGAAGTGGTCAAGGCCGCAGAGCAGCTGGCCAGCGAGGGCGTTGACGTGACCGTGGTCAGCGTCACCAGCTGGAGTGAACTGGCGCGCGATGGCATCGCGTGCGAGGCCAGTGGTGCCACGCCGTGGCTGGCGCAAGTGCTGGCGTCCACCCAGGGGCCGGTCGTTGCCGCCACCGACTACGTGCGCGCCGTGCCCGAAAGCGTGCGGGCTTTCCTGCCGGAAGGCAGAGGCTACAGAACGCTGGGCACCGATGGCTTTGGGCGCAGCGACACGCGGGCTGCGCTGCGGGCGTTCTTTCAGGTAGATGCTGCGGCCATCGTGCAGCGCGCCCACAGCGCGTGGTCGCAGCAAGCTTGATGCAGCAAGCCTGGCGCAGGCGCCGGCCTGACTGCGTGGCCAGGCCAGGTCTTGCAGCTCAGGCCGGTGTGTGCGCCGCGATGCGCTCCACAAACGCAGCCACCTGCAGGGTGCGCAGGTCGTCGCCGTAGGCGCCGATCACCTGCGTGCCCATTGGCAGCCCACGCGGACCCTTGGCGATGGGCACAGACACGCAGGGCACGTGCATCAGGCTCCACAACGCACCAAACTGTGCAGAGCCGGAGTCGGCAATGCCTTCGTCGGCTTCACCCTGAGCGGGGGGATACAGCAGAGCGTCCACATCCTGAAACAGTGCGCCCATGGCGTGGCGCGCCGCCAGCGCGCGTTGGCGCATGGCCAGGTATTCCGCAGCATCGATGCATTCGCCGCCTGCCAGACGGGCCTGCAGCCGCGGGCTGAACTGCGCCGCCCCGTGCCGCCTTTCGTCGGCCAACGACTGGCGTGCCTCGAAGGCAAAGAGCCGCGCCTGCAAAGGGATCATCGCTTCCATCTCTGCCGGAAGGCGAATGCGACGGACCTGGGCGCCCGCACGCTCTGCCGCTGCCGCCATGTCCTCGATGGCCTGGACCATCTCCGGACGCACGGCGTCCCACTGGGACGACAGGCAAACCGCCAGGCGCGGGCGCCCCAGCGGGTTGGCCTGTGCGCGCACACCTTGCAGGCCGAATCCGCACAGCGCGGCATCTTCGACCGTGCGGGTGAGGATGCTTACGGTGTCCTGCGACGGGCTCAATGCCTTGACGCCAGCCGTGTTGATGAACCCAAAAGTGGGCTTGTAGCCCACGATGCCGCAGTAGGATGCCGGCCGCACGGTAGAGGCGGTGGTCTGCGTGCCAAAGGCCACCGGCGCCATGAAGTCCGCCACAGCCGCAGCCGAGCCGCTGGACGAACCGCCGGGCGTGTGCGCCAGGTTCAAGGGGTTGCGGGTGTGGCTGGGGCTTTGTGTGGCGAACTCGCTGGTCGCGACCTTGCCCAGAATCACACCACCGAACTCCTTGACCCGGGCCACGCAGGCCGCATCCACAGTGGGGGTGTGGCCGGCGTAGATGGGCGAGCCATAGGCCGTGACCAGGTGGCGGGTATCCACCACGTCTTTGACGGCAAACGGAATGCCACGCAGCGGCGCGGCTTGGGCGCGGTCGGCGGCGCGTGCCTGTTCCAAAGCCCATTTTGGGTCCAAGGCAGTGAAGGCCTGCACTTGCGCATTGCGTTCCTCAATGCGTTCCAGGCAGGCTCGCACAAGCGCTTCGCTCGTGAGGCTGCCGTCTTCGATGGCCCCCAGGGCCTGCCTTACCGACAGGCGATGGGGCATCGATATTTCGTTGTGACGCACATTCATTGGGTGGTGATACCTGCGTCGCGAATGACCTTCGCCCAGCGGTCGTGCTCCTTTTTCACGAAGGCTGCAAACGCTTCGGGGCTGTCGCCGATGGGTTCTGCGCCTTGGGCCAGCAGCGATTCCTTCACCCTCGGGTCTTGAAGGATGCGCACGACCTCCTGGTTCAGACGGGTGATGATGGGACGCGGCACGCCCGCCGGTGCGAACAGGCCGAACCAACCTTCCACGTCGTAGCCCGCAACACCGCTTTCGGCGATTGTGGGCACCTCGGGCAGCAACGGCGTGCGCTTGCTGGACGTTACGCCCAGCGCTTGCAGCTTGCCAGCGCGGATATGGGGCAGGCACAGGGGCAGGTTGCAGAACATCGCACTCACGCGGCCGCCCATGACGTCGGTGACGGGCGCGCTGCCGCCCTTGTAGGGAACATGCAGGAAGTCGGGCACCTGCGCCATGGCTTTGAACATCTCGCCCGACAGGTGCATGCTGCCGCCCGCGCCGCTGGACGCAAAGCTGTATTTCTCTGTACGTGCTGCCTGGATGAAGTCCTTGACGGTGCGCGCCGGAACTTGCGGGCCCACCACCAGCACGTTGGGCATGGAGGCCACATTGGTGATGGGTGTGAAGTCCTTGAGCGCGTTGAACTTCAGGTTCTTGTGCAGGCTGGGGTTGATGGCGTTGGTGCTGGCCGCGCCCATCATCAGCGTGTAGCCGTCGGGCTTGGCTGCGGCTGCGTAGGCGGCGCCAATGTTGCCGTCCGCCCCGGCCTTGTTGTCCACCACGACGGATTGCCCCAGCGCCTCGCCCAGGCGCTGCGCGACGATGCGCGCAAGCAGGTCCGTCACGCTGCCTGCGGCAAACGGAACCACCATGGTGACGATCTTGCTGGGGTACTCCTGCGCGGGAGCGGTTTGTGCCCTGGCGGGGCTGGCTGCAATGCACGCTACGACAAGGGCCGATGCCAGAGCCGTGCGGCGAGAGAGGGAGTTGGGTTGCATGGTCACACTTTGGAAGGGTTTATTGGAAGGAGAGGGCAACGTTGCAACCCCAAGACTACGAATCGCCAACTGATATGTCTAATATAAAATTCAACAATCATTAAGATAAAAATCAGAATAATGATTCTCTCCCGCAATCTGATGGCTTTTGTAGCGGTGGCTGAAGAACTGCACTTTGGCAAAGCCGCCCAGCGCCTGCACATCAGCCAACCCCCGCTGAGCCAGCAGATCCGCCAGTTCGAGGAAGAGGTGGGAGCCCCCTTGCTGGTGCGCACCACACGCTCTGTCCAGTTGACGCCTGCTGGGCGCCTGTTGCTGGAGCGGGCACACCTGCTGATGGCTGGCGCCGATGCCGCGCTGCACGCCGTGCGGCGCCATGCACGGGGCGATGAGGGCGCACTCACGCTGGGCTTCACCCACAGCACGGTGTACCGCGTGCTGCCGCAGGTTCTGAAAGCGTTCCGCGAGGAGTGTCCGGACGTGGTGCTGGAGTTGCGCCAACTGACCTCCGACCTTCTGGTGGACAACGTGCGCAATGGCCATTTGGACGTGGTGCTGCTGCGCTTTTCTGCCTCGATGGAAACCACCGATCTGCTGTCGCAGGTGGTCACGCACGACCCCATGGTGCTGGCGCTGCCCATGGGCCACCCGCTGGCGGCCTACGAACGTGTTCCTGCGCATTGCCTGCAGGACCTGCCTTGGGTGGGCTATGAGCCGCAGGGGGCGCGCTACTTCCATGAGCTGGAGGAGCGCGTTCTTGCTGCTGCGCAGGTGCAGCCTCAGGTCAGCCACCACAGCTTGCTGCCGACCTTGCTGGCCCTGGTGGAGGCGGGCATGGGGGCTGCGCTGGTACCGGCATCGGCACTGCAGGGAACCGTCGGGCGTGTGGAGTGGCGGGAACTGATGCTGCCTGCAGGCTGCGCCCCCTTGGATGCGACGCTGTCGTGCGTGTGGAGTGCCGACAACTGGAATCCTGTCGTGCCGCGGTTCTTGTCGGCCCTGACGCGCACGGTGCGCAGCGAGAACGGAGCGGAGTCTGATTAATTTGCTACTTTATTGATAGCTGTTTGCGCTTGCTTGGAAAGCGCTGCAACCTATTTTCATCAACTTGGCATTTAGCGCTCTCTGGCGCAACTACCGCAGTGAGAGGCTGGCTTGCCTGCAGGCCGCCAAAGGGCGAGCACCGGTGCGCCATCCAAGCAGGCTATCGGAATCAGTCCGGCCGTCTGCAGCGGGGCGTGCCCTGTGCCTTGAGGGTCCAGGGTCGAGGGTCGAGATTGGATCCCGAGAACGGGCTTCAGGAAAACGTTGGTACAAGGACGGTTGCCCAATGTGGCGCAGACTTCCACAATGGTGCAGCAACCGCTGGAGGGCGCTATGGCACATGTCAGCTGGGACAACACCCTGCCTACCACCTGGACCGCACTGATGGATGGACAGGCCGTTTGCGCCGTCAAGCGCAAAGACATCGGAGGTTGGACGGCCGCCTGGACTGACGAGCGCACGTGGCCTCCGCCCGCCCATCTGCCCAAAGCAATGCCGCAGGCCACGCGCTTCTTCAGCAGCCTGGAAGAGGCCAAGCAGGCGGTCGAGCATGCGCTGTCGCCATAGCGCGTGTGAGCTGTTGGTGTGAGCACCAAACTCGTCACTGCGCCAGCAACGCGCAGAAACGGGCCAGATCGACGTTGCCGCCGCTGATCAGCACGCCCACGCGCTGGCCTTTGAGGGCCTGACGCATGCCGCGTGCTGCGGCAAACCCGAGGCAACCCGTGGGCTCCACCACCAGTTTCATACGCTCGGCAAAAAAGCGCATGGCTTCCACCAACTCTGCGTCGGTGACAGTGAGGATGTCGTCCACATCGCGGTGGATGATAGGAAACGTGATCTGCCCCAGGTGCTGCGTCTGCGCCCCATCGGCGATGGTTTTGGGGGTGTCGATGTGCACGATGGCGCCGCTGCGAAACGACTGCTGCCCATCGTTGCCAGCCGCAGGTTCTACGCCGTAAAGCTTTGTCTTGGGCGACAACGCACGTGTGGCCAGGGCTGAGCCTGACAGAAGCCCTCCGCCGCCGAGGCACACGAAAAACGCGTCCAGTTCGCCCACCTCTTCAAACAGCTCTTTAGCCGCTGTGCCCTGGCCCGCCAGCACGTCGGCGTGGTCATATGGAGGGATGACGGTGAGGCCATCGCGGTTGGCCAGATCGCGCGTGATTTGCTCTCGGTCTTGTGTATAGCGGTCGTAGAACACCACGGTAGCGCCGTAGCCCTGGGTGGCAGCCACCTTGGCGGCGGGCGCGTCCTGCGGCATGACGATGGTGGCCGGAATGCCCAGTTCACGGGCGGCCAGGGCAATGCCCTGCGCGTGGTTGCCGGACGAAAACGCAATTACCCCAGCCTTGCGCTGCGCAGGGCTGAACTGGGCAAGCGCGTTGTAGGCTCCGCGGAACTTGAACGCACCCATGCGCTGCAGGTTTTCGCATTTGAAAAACACCTCGGCGCCGAATTCGGCATTCACGGTGCGCGAGCTAATGACGGGTGTCCTGTGTGCCACGCCTGCAATGCGACTGGCAGCGGCGACGACATCGGCGTACGTGGGAAGCGGTGTTGGTTGGGTGGGCTGTGTGGTCATGGGCAGTGAAGTGGAAACAGGTGGAAGACGGTGGAAAAAGCGGGTGAAGGAAAGTGGCAGGCGGACACTCGGGCGGCTTACGTCGCTTTGTGGGCATCGCCATACACCGTTGCGCGCGAGACGCCCAGATGTTGCGCCACCACTTCCATCGCGCGGCGCACGTCCATGCAGCCCGCGTCCTTGAGCTCGCGCAGCAGGGCTCGGCGTTCTGCGGCTTTGAGTGCACGTGGCGCGGTGGACAGGCGGGCCGCGAACTGGTCGATGCGTTGGCGAATGGCCTCTGCACCCGCAGGATCCAGCGACTCGCTGAGCCCTGTGTCCCCATTGATCGATGTGAACTGGCCCACCACGCTTTGCAGGCTGCGAAACAGGGTGAGGTCCACGTTCAGACAGAGTGCAGCGATGTACTGGCCCGATGCGTCTTTGATGCCCACCGAAGTGCTTTTGGCCTGGCGACCGTCGGCGAACTGGTTGGCGTAGTTGGCGATGACCTGCGGGTAGTCGGGGTCGGCAATGCGCGCCAGGCCCAGCTCAGTGGTGGGGTCGCCCACGCCGCGACCAGACAGGTTGTTGTGGATGGCGAGGATCGAGTGCTTGGGGTCCAGCAGGTCATGCACCACCACCTCGCAGAACGGCGCAAATGTGGCGGCCAGGCCTTGCGCGACTTGCTCGATCTGGCCAAGCAGGGCGGTCTGCTCGGGGGTGCGCCTGGGAACGCGCGGCTTGGCGCGCTGGCTTGTGCCCGGATTGGTGCCCGGGTTTTTGCGCGCTGGCGAAGGCAACGGGTTGGACGTTTTGTCTGGCATGCAGACAATTTATCCAAAATTGGACAAGTTGTCAAAATTTAGACGAATTGTCTTGAGCTCTAAGTGTGCTCGTTGCCGAGACTTTCACGGACGGGCGTCCGAAGACGTTTGCCGCGCTTCAGGTCAGTCTCGGCGGTTGGGCTGCCGCCAGTGGGCGCTTGAAAAACGCATCCAGTACCGGCATCAGTGTCGGAAACTCCTGCGCAAACCGTTGCCGGTTCACAAAGTACGCCTCACACGCCACTGCGAAAAACTCCGACTGCGAGGTGGCCCCGTAGGCATCCAGCCAAGGTCGTGCCGCCCCAAAGCGGTCGGCCATGATGACGCGCTCGCGGAACTGTTCGTACGCCGGCTCCCACGCGGCCCACCACGCGCCATAGGCCGCACGGCCGCTGCGGGTGCCCATGAAACCGGCAGGCAGGGGTGGGCATCCGTTGGGCTCGCCACTGCGCATGTCGAGCTTGTGCACGAACTCATGCACCACCACGTTGTGCCCGCGCGCTGTGTTCTCCGTAGCGTTGGCCACGTGTTCCCAACTGAGCATGATCGGCCCGCGTTCCATGGCCTCGCCCAGCAGCACCTGGGTGTGCTCGTGCACCACTCCGGCCTCGTCCACCGTCTTGCGGCGTGCCACTGCCTCGCCGGGGTGCAGCACGATGGTCACGAAATCGTCGTACCAGTCCAGCGCCTTGGCCGGGTCACCCCAGTGCAGCAAGGGCAGGCAAGCTTGCGCCGCAATGTCGATGGCCATCGCATCCGTCACCGTGAGGCCGTGGGCACCATGGAATTGCTTTTGGTCCAGGAACAGGGCGCTCAGCACCCGCAGCTTGGCCTGATCGTGCAGCGACAGGGCGGCAAGAAAAGGGTAGCGCTGCAGCGTCTGCAGCCACAGCGCGGCGGAAATTTCAGGCACGGGCGCTACCGTGGCCCGCACGCGGCTCCAGAGCCGGTTGATAAAAGGTGGCATGGTGGGCAGGGTCAGGGTTGCAGTATGCACACCTGAAGTTCAAGACCCCTGCTACCTGGGGATCAGGGCCACGCGTTCCAAGCCCGCCGCAGACAAACGCAGTGTTTCCATGCGGGGGGGTAATGCGGCGGCGTCCCAGTCGCTGAGCACCACACGCTGCAGACCCGGTGCGAGCGAATGGATGGCCGGCTTGTGCGTATGGCCGTGGATCAGTGTGCAGGCCTCAGTTGCCTGCAGCCAGGCGATGGCAGCGGGGTGGTCCACATCGGCATAGCTGGCACCGGATTGCTTGCGCGCCTCGCTCTCCTGCCGAATGCCGCGCGCCTGCGCGCGCCGCGTGGCCAGGGGCTGAGACAGAAACCGGTTTTGCCAGTCAGCGCTGCGGGCCTGCAAGCGAAACTGCTGGTAGTCGACATCGTCCAGGCAGAGAAGATCGCCATGGCTCAGCACATAGCGCTCGCCTGCAAAGGCCAGCACCGTGGGGTCGCTCAGCCCGGTCAGGCCGCAGTGCCGCAAGAACGCATCCCCCGCCAGAAAATCGCGGTTGCCGTGCATGAAGAACACGGGCAAACGCCGGGCTGCGCTGCGCAGCGCACCACAGGCCTGGGATTCGAAGCTGCCGGGCTCCAGCAGCGCGTCGTCGCCCACCCACACCTCGAACAGGTCGCCCAGAATAAAAAGGGCATCGGCCTGCGTGGTGGCCAGGTAGTGCTGCCACGCCGACACGGTGGCGGGCTCGCTGGCCTGCAGATGCAGGTCCGAAATGAATTCGACCGTGCGCCAGTGCGAAGGAGCAGCGAGCTCCTCGAACCGGGGCACGGTCGGGTCGATAGTCACGACCAGCGCAACCGTGGTTTACAGGGCCACTGCCTTGTCGATCACGACCGCGTCGAACGGCACGTCGTCATGAAAACCCTTGCGCGTCGTGCGCACGGCCTTGATGGCGTCCACCACGTCCTGGCCCTTTACGACCTTGCCAAAAACGGCATAGCCCCAGCCCTGGGGGGTGGGCGAGCTGTGGTTCAGGAAGGCGTTGTCCACCGTGTTGATGAAGAACTGTGCGGTGGCGCTGTGGGGGTCGCCCGTGCGGGCCATCGCCACGGTGTACTTGTCGTTCTTGAGGCCGTTCTTGGCTTCGTTCTCGATGGGGGCCTGGGTTTCCTTTTGCTTCATGTCGGCTGTCATGCCGCCGCCCTGGATCATGAAGTTCTTGATCACGCGGTGGAACACGGTGCCGTCGTAAAAGCCGCTTTTCACGTAGCTCAGGAAGTTCTCGCTGGACTTGGGGGCCTTGGCGGCGTCCAGTTCGATGGTGATCACGCCCTGGGTGGCGGTTTCGGCCACGTTGATGGTTACGTGGAGTTCAACTTGGGGATTGCTCATTGCAGTGCTTTCTTCAAAAAATTCACTTCACCACGGTGGCGGAATTGATGGTGACGGGTGTGTTGGGCACGTTCTGGTGGCCGGCCTTGTTGCCCACGGCAACGGCCTTGATCTTGTCGACTACGGCGGTGCCTTCCACCACCTTGCCGAACACGGCATAGCCGTGGCCGTCGGGGTTAGGTGCGTTGAGCATGGCGTTGTCCTTCACGTTGATGAAGAACTGCGACGTGGCCGAGTTGGGGTTGCCCGTGCGCGCCATCGCGATCGTGTAGGTGTCGTTCTTGAGGCCGTTGTTGGCTTCGAGCGGAATGGGAGCCTTGGTGGGCTTTTGTGCCATGTCCGCCGTGAAGCCGCCGCCCTGGATCATGAAGCCGTCCATCACGCGGTGAAAAATCGTGCCGTCGTAGTGCTTGTCGTTCACGTAGGCCAGGAAGTTCTCAACCGTCTTGGGCGCTTTGGCCGGATCCAGCTGCACCACGATGTCGCCCATCGAGGTGGCCAGCTTGACCTTGGGCGCCGCGGCCTGCGCGTGCACGTTTGCTACCGAAAAAATAGCTGTCAGCGCAATGCTGGCAAGCGCTAGGGTCGAATTTCTTCTGGAAATCATCCAATCACTCCTTCGAAAAATATCTGCCACTGTTGGCCGCGGCGCGTCCAGTATTGGCGTTTGACGGGGCCCGTGCGGGCGCCTTCGGCCACCTCGCCGAACGTTACCACCATGGTGTCGGTGGAATCTGTCCACCGGAGGTAAGACTTGTCTTTGAGATGAAGTT
Source organism: Acidovorax sp. (assembly GCA_039593925.1). GTDB lineage: Bacteria > Pseudomonadota > Gammaproteobacteria > Burkholderiales > Burkholderiaceae_C > Acidovorax. The sequence continues at coordinate 1,375 of JBCNOJ010000125.1, read as the reverse complement.
CACGGCCCCGCAGCGCGCGCGTTTCCGTGTGCAGCACCTGGGTCCATTGTTCCAGCGGCATCTTGCGGTGGCTCTGGAAGTCGGGGGCATAAAAGGCCAACAGCCGCTTCATGTCGCCCTCGGACTTGGCGCTGCGCCAGGCATTGAGCACGGCCTCGAACGACTTGCGCTCTGCCTGGATGCTGTGCGGCGCCACCCACTGCAGTTGCTTGGCGATCACCACGGGGGTGGAGCGAGGCTCCACCGTGCGCAGGATCCGCTCCAGATCCGGGTTGGCCAGCGCCAGGCAGCCATCGGTGGCGAGCGGTGCGCGCGAAAACTGGTCCGGCGGTGTGCCGTGCAGCCAGATGCCGCTGCCGGTCTTGCCCCGGCTCTGGTCCAGCGGATTGGGGTAGTTGATGGGCAGGGCGCCGGCGCCGTAGAAGTCCTTGAGCGTGGCGGGGTCAAGCCGGCTGGTGATGAAGTACACACCCAGCGGCGTGCGTTGGTCGCCTTCAATCGATTTCTCGATGCCCAGCTTGCCCACAGAAGCGTAGTAGTCGGCCACCAGCTGCAGCCCCTTGGGCGTGTTCTCGAACAGGTACAGGCGCGAGCGCGAGGCGTCCACGGCAATGGCGTGGCGCGAGCGGGCAGACAGCTCCAGGAACTGGGCAGGAATCGTGTTGGCTGGCGGGCGACTGCGGTGCGCATCCACCCGCTGTCGGGACTCATTGCGCAGCTCTTCGAGCGTGGAGGCGGCTGGCGGGGCGCTGCGCACGGCGTCGGGCTCGGGCAGGTCGCCGAGTCGGCGGATGGGGCGCGTGCGGGCCATCAGCAGGTCGCCCACGGCCAGTTGTGCCAACTGAAAATTGGGGTAGTCACGCGCCAGGCGTTCGGCGTCGCGCAGGGCTTCGCGGCCACGGCCTTCTGCTGCCAACTTGTAAACCGCCAGCAGGCGGGCCTCAGCCTGGCCATCTTGCAGCGGCGCAGGGGCGGGGGCACTTGTCGCGGCAGGCCTGCGTGGTTTGTGGGTGCTGGAGGTCTGGGGGAGGGCAGGGGCTGCTTGCGCCAATGCAGCGAGCACCAGGGCGCTGAACACCCAGGGGTGCTGCTGTGCGAACGTGGGCGCGGGCAAACGCGGCATCAACGTCAGATCAGGGCAGCAAAAAAAAAGCCCGCGCTCCATGCGCAGGCGCAGCGGCGGGCGTCACGGTCAGCCGCCTGTGGCTTCGCGGACGATGGTCCAGCGACCATTGTTGTTGACCATGTCCAGCGTCTTGCGGCTGGTCACATTCAGCGCATCTGCGCTGTAGGCTTGGCGAAAACGCGCCGTGGCCTTGTTGCCGTTCACAGCCACTGTCAGGTCGGTCACCTGCACACTGATCTTGGATTTGCC
>JBCNOJ010000124.1:0-11160 GCA_039593925.1 Acidovorax sp. | reverse complement strand
GCCGCTCGACCTGCGCAGCGGTGCCCAGGCCCGCACCCCAGAAATTCCCTCGGGCCTCGACATCCTTGATACCCCCACGGGCAACTACGCCGTCACGTTCACCGGCAACCTGCGTGGCGTGGAGCTGGGCCTTGCGGCCGTGGCCACCCGCTTGTCGTGGTACCTGGCCGCCATGCTGGGCGCCATTGCGCTGGCGTGGCTGGTGGTTGAGGTGGGCCTGATCCGCCGCGTGACCGCGCTCACCCGCCGCGCGGCCGCTGTCTCCTACAACGTGCAGCCCGGCCACACGGGCCCGCGCCTCGGAGACCTCGACGTGTCGGACCTGCGCGGGTCGGACGAGCTGGGCATTCTGGCTGGCGGCCTGGCCGACCTGCTGCAGCGCGTGAAAGACGATATCCAGCGCGAACAACTGCGCGCGCAACAGGAGCGCGACATGTGGCATGCCGTAGGGCACGAGATCATGTCGCCGCTGCAGTCGCTGATGGTGCTGCACGGGGGCGCCAACGACCCGGGCCACCGCTACATCCAGCGCATGCAGCAGGCCGTGCACGTGCTGTACGGCACCGCCTCGCCCGCAGAGGCCCTGGAGGCGGCCGATGTGACTGCCGGGCGGCTGGACCTCAACGCCTTTTTGAGCCACGTGGCCGACAACGCCCATTTCGCCGGCATCCACCATGTGGTGTACGAAAGTGCAGGCGGGCCTGTGATCGTGCGGGCAGACGAGTTTGCGCTGGAGGACGTGGTCACCCACATCCTGCGCAACGCCGACCGCTACCGCCCGGCTGGCACGGCGATCGCCTTGAAGCTGAGCGCCTCCGAATCCACCGCCAGCGCCACACTTACCAATCAAGGAGCGACCATTGCAGATGATCTGCTGGAGCGGATCTTTGAACTGGGCGTGTCGGACCCCAGCCCGGCCACGCCGGCCACCGATGGCGGCCACCGCGGTCAGGGCCTGTTTGTGGCCAAAACCTACATGGCCAAGATGGGTGGCACCATCAATGCACGCAACACCACGGACGGGGTGGCCTTCACGCTCACGTTCCAGCGCCTCGGCTGATTTTTGGCGCTACGAGGGCACCCTAGAGCGCGCAAAGCGCCATAGCGTCCATAACTCCAATGGCGGGCATACAAGGGGCACAGGCGCGGACGAGCCCGGTCGGCGCCGTCCGACATGAACGCCAAAAGGCGGGGGCTACGCTGCAGCCATACCGTTTGCATCCCTGAGTGCGGCATCACCGCGGTGGGATGTATGTCTAAACCCCCTGTTTGTGCGCCCCGCGCCAGGAGCTTTTCCATGAAACGATTTGCGTTTGCCACCCCAGTAATCACCGCCGCCTTGCTGATTGCCTCCACTGTGGCCACAGCCCAGACGTCCCCCAGTGACGACGCCCGCGCCCGCTATGAGCAGGAGCGCCAGGCCTGCATGACCAACAACACCCAGGACACCCTCGCCACCTGCCTGCGCGACGCAACCAATGCCTACGACGCAGCCCGCAAGGGCCAGTTGAGCGACCCCGGCCCCATTGCGATGGCCAATGCCACTCAGCGCTGCGGCGCCTTCCAGAACGCCCAAGAGCGCGCAGAATGTGTGCGACGCGTTGAGAGCGACACCACCACCGGGTCCGTCTCCGGCGGGGGCGTGCTGCGCGAGTCCAGCACGACCATCGTGATTCCCGCTCCGCAATAAACAAGCAAGGTCTACGGGCCGGAACGCAAAAACGGCTGCCTTGCGCAGCCCTTTTTGCGCGCAGGCCGCAGCCTGGCTTTACTTCAACTGGCCTCGCATCGCGTCGATGACGCCCCGGTAATCCGGCTTGCCGAAGATGGCGCTGCCTGCCACGAACGTGTCGGCGCCCGCATCGGCCACGCGGCGGATGTTGTCGGTCTTGATACCGCCATCCACTTCCAGGCGGATGTCCTTGCCTGAGGCATCAATGCGCTTGCGCACCGCCTCGATCTTGCGCAGGGCGGAATCGATGAAGCTCTGGCCGCCAAAACCCGGGTTCACACTCATGATGAGAATGAGGTCGATGTCGTCGATTACCCAGTCCAGCACGTCCAGCGGCTCTGCCGGGTTGAACACCAGACCGGGCTTCACGCCCTTGGAGCGGATGGCCTGGATGCTGCGGTGCACGTGGCCCGACGCATCCGGGTGGAAGCTGATGTAGTCGGCGCCAGCATCGGCAAAGGCGGCGGCCAGCGCATCCACTGGCTGGATCATCAGGTGCACATCAATGGGCACCGCCACGCCGTCCGGCGTCTTGGAATGCGGCTTCAGCGCCTGGCAGACCATGGGGCCAAAGGTGAGGTTGGGCACGTAATGGTTGTCCATCACGTCAAAATGGATCCAGTCGGCGCCAGCGGCAATGACATTGCGCACTTCCTCGCCCAGGCGGGCAAAGTCGGCAGAGAGGATGGAGGGGGCGATGCGGTAAGTGGGGCTCATCCCCCGATTGTCTCAAAGCGCAGCAGGCATGGGGTTTTCAGCCCCTCCGAGCCCCTTTTGGAGAGTCTGCACGGTTACCATTCGCCCCATGCCAAAGTACCAGTTTGACGTGGAAGTGCTGCCCGAATACCTGCCTGAGCAGTCCGCGCCGGACAGCGGGGTGTTCAGCTTTGCCTACACCATCACCATCTCCAACGCCGGCGATACCCCGGCACAGTTGATCTCACGGCACTGGACCATCAGCGACGCCCGGGGCCATACCGAGGAGGTCAAGGGCCTGGGCGTGGTAGGGCAGCAGCCGCTGCTCAAGCCGGGTGAATCGTTTCAGTACACCAGCGGCTGCCGCCTGCGCACCTCCAGCGGCACCATGCACGGCACGTTTCACTGCGTCGCAGACGACGGAGAGTTCTTCGACACCCCGGTACCGCTGTTTGTGCTGGAGGCCATCAGCCACGGCCCTTCAGGTGAGCCGTTGAGCGGGCGGGTGCTGCATTGAAGCGCTTGACCAGCCAGAACGACCTGCCGGCCTTGCTGGCAGCGCTGGACCCGCACGCGGACCTCGCCCACCGCCACCTGTGGTTGCTGAATCTGCTGGACTGGGTGCGCGGCAAGCGCGACTCGGTGCCCGCCGCCGTTGGCCGCGTGCAGCTTTTCCTGGACGCGCTGGAAGCGCGGCCGGAACTGCAGCACAAGCTGAAGGCGTGGTGGGCCGCACTGGTCGATCAGGTGGACGTCACCACGCTGCTGGCCGACTTCGGCTTTGCGCCGCGCACCGCGCTGGTCAGTGAGATCGGCCACCGCTTGCGCACCAAGCTACTGCCGGGCAGCCCGGAAACCATTGATGCCTCCGAGCTTTTCATGCTGGCGCTGCCCAGTGAGTTCGACGCGCAGTGGCTGGCCGCGCTGGACGAAATGCAGCTGGAGCGGCTTGTGGCCCTGCTGGCGCAGCCCACAACGGAATCTTCCCCAGCAGGCGCCTCGCGTTGGCACAAGGCATTGCTGGACGCCATCACCTACTGTGCCGGGCAGATCCTATCCACAGGTTTTGCCCCCGAGCTGCGCCTGCGCATGAGTGAGTCCGCGCGCGATGCACAGCCCTTTCACGCGCTGATTCGCGACGTGGAAGGCCTGCGCGTGGAGGTGGTTCACGCACTGCGCACGCCAGACCGGTTGAACGAAGCAGCGCAGCGCCTGCGCGACCGGCTGGAGGCCTGCCGCGCAGCCGCCACCACGGTCTACGCGCATTTTGAGGACAACGGCATTTCGGTGGGCTTGGTGTTTCGGCTGCGGCAGCTGCGCGAGCGCATCTTGCGCGTTCGTGAACTGCTCGACTGCCTGCTCTCGCCCAAGCCGGCCGTGACGGCCGCGCGCCTGATGGCCCATCTGGTCATGGTGGGGCAGGACCGCCGCAGCCTGCGGTCGCTGCTCGCCTCCAATTCGTCGCTGCTGGCGGCCAAGGTCGCCGAACGCAGCGCAGAAACGGGCGAACACTACATCACCCGCACCAGCGCCGAATACCGCTCCATGCTGCGCAAGGCGGCGGGCGGTGGGGCGCTGATGTCCATCACCACCATGGCCAAGTTCGGGCTCTATGCGCTCGCGCTGTCGGCATTCTGGGGCGGTTTCTGGGCGGGTGTGAACTACGCCGTCACCTTCGTGCTGATTCAGCTGCTGCACCTCACGGTGGCCACCAAGCAGCCCGCAATGACCGCGCCCGCCATGGCCGCCAAGCTCAAGGAGTTGGGCGCCAGCAATGCCATCGAATCTTTTGTCGACGAGATCACGCACCTGGTGCGCTCGCAGGTGGCGGCGGTGCTGGGCAATGTGCTGGTGGTTTTCCCGGCGGTACTTGGGCTGGCCGCACTCATCGCGGTTGCCAAGGGCAGCCCCGCGCTCAGCGAAACGCAGGCCGAGCATGTGTTCGAGTCGCTGCACCTGTTGGGCCCGTCGTTGTTTTTTGCGGCATTCACGGGGGTGCTGCTGTTTGCCTCCAGCATCATCGCGGGGTGGACGGAGAACTGGTTCGTTCTCAGCCGCCTGGACTCCGCCATGCATTACAACCCGCGCATCACCCGGCTTCTGGGCGAAGCGCGCGCGGCGCGGTGGGCGCGTTTTTTGCGCGAGAACCTCTCGGGCTTTGCTGCCAATATTTCGCTCGGCTTCATGCTGGGCCTGGTTCCCGCCTTTGCAGGGTTTTTCGGGGTGGCCCTGGATGTGCGGCATGTCACACTCTCCACGGGCCAGGTGGGCGCTGCAAGTGCTGCACTGGGCCTGGGGGTGCTGCACCTTCCCGCCTTCTGGTGGGCTGTGGCGTCGCTGCCCTTGCTGGGCGCGCTGAACGTAACAGTCAGTTTCTACCTGGCGTTCAGCCTGGCGCTGCGCGCGCAGAACGTGAGCGGTGTGGACCGCGCACGCATCTACGCGGCCATCCGGGCGCGCTTGCGCGCAGCCCCCCTGAGTTTCTTCGTTCCTGAACGCCATAAAGCCGTGTAAAAAGCGGCCCCGGACAGCAGAATCCAAGCCCCGCCCCCGTCCTACAGGGGGCGTCTTGTGTCTGCATGTAAATTCAGGCACCGTCAGGCCCCGCCCGCCCACAGCATGCGGCATGGTCCTGACCCATCACACAACGGGCCCCAACGCCCGTCTGACGCAGAGGTCCTAAAACATGAATGAAATCCTGAGCTTCTGGGCGCAATGGTTGCGCCCCTCAGCCGGGCTGCCCACGGTGCAATGGTCGCTGTTGCTGGCCGTGGCCGCCATGGCGGGCTATCTCACGCAGCGCCACACCGGCCTGCCCAAGGTCGTGGGTTACTCGCTGGTGGGCACAGCCGCTGGCCTTGCCGGGTTCAGCGGTGCGCTGTGGCCGCTGCAAGGCATTGGCCTGTTTTTGCTGGAGCTGGGCATTGCCATCGTGCTGTTCGAATGCGGCGGGCGAATTCCGCTGCGCTGGTTCCGCCACAACCCCATGGTGCTGGTGCAAAGCTTGGCCGAATCGGTGCTGACTTACTTCGCGGTGTATTGGGTATTGATGTGGCTGGGCATGCCTGCTCCGGTGGCCAGCCCTCTGGCACTGGTGGCCCTGGCTGCCTCGCCCGCCGTGCTGACCCGCGTCGTGGCCGACACGCGCGCAGCGGGCCCCGTCACAGAGCGCGCCATCGTACTAACGACGCTGTCCACGCTGTACGCGTTGACGCTGGGCAGCGCCCAGGCAGAACTCATGAACCGCCAAAGCGTGACGTTGATGGAGACCGCATCCCCCGTGGTGGTGGTGCTGGGCGTGTCGATTGTGGTGGCGGCCGTGCTGGCCCTGGTGCTGCGCATGGCGCTGCGCTTCATGAGCCCCACGAGCGAAAACACGTCCATGCTGTTCCTGGCCCTGGTGGCCGCCGGCACCGCCGTAGCCGCACACATGGGTGGCTCTGCGCCGCTGGCCGCGTTGCTGGGTGGCATGCTGCTCAAGCAGCTCAACCCGCGCCCCTGGGCCTGGCCGCGCCAGTTGGGCAACGCCTCCTCGCTGCTCACCATGCTGATGTTTGTGCTGGTCTCCACCGTGGCCGCTCAGGCCGACTGGAGCGCGCATGTGGCAGGCATGGTGCTGGCGCTGATTGCAGTGCGCCTGCTGGCCAAAGCCACTGGCGTGGCGCTGGGCAATGTGGGCAGCGGCGCCAGCTGGAAGCAGGCCCTGTGGGTGGGCTGCGCCATGACGCCGATGTCGTCCATCGCACTGCTGATTGCCTCGCAATTCGTGATCGCATCGCCCTCCACCGGCCACATGATCGCAGGGGTGGCATTGCCAGCCATCTTGCTGATGGAAGTGCTGGGCGCCGTGATCGCCACGGTGGCCATCTACCGCGCGGGCGAAAGCTCCAAACCCTGGGCGCCACTGACCCGTGGCAACAACGGAGAGAACAGCCGTGAGTCTTGAAGCCTTCAACCATTCCGAACCGCTGACGCTGGGCGTGGAGCTGGAGCTGCAGCTCGTCAACACCAACGACTACGACCTGGCCCCCTATGCCGAGGACATGCTGCGCCTCATGCAGAAGACCCCGCTGCCCGGCAGCGTGGTGCCCGAGATGACGAACAGCATGATCGAAATCTCCACCGGCATCTGCCACTCGGCCAGCGAGGTACTGGGCCAGCTCACGCCGATCCGCGATGCGCTGGTGCGCAGTGCCGACAAGCTCAACATCGCCGTGGTGGGCGGTGGCACGCACCCGTTTCAGCAGTGGCACGAGCGCCGCATTTACGACAAGCCGCGCTTTCGTGAGCTGTCGGAGCTGTACGGCTATCTGTCCAAGCAGTTCACCATCTTCGGCCAGCACGTGCACATCGGCTGCCCGGATGCCAACGCGGCGCTGCTCATGCTGCACCGCATGTCGCGCTACATCCCGCACTTCATCGCGCTGTCGGCATCGAGCCCGTACGTGCAGGGGCAGGACACGGCGTTCGACTCGGCACGACTGAACTCGGTGTTTGCGTTCCCGCTGTCGGGCCGCGCGCCCATGGCGCTCACCTGGACCGACTTCGAGGCGTACTTCGACAAGATGACGCGCACCGGCGTGGTCAAGAGCATGAAGGACTTCTACTGGGACATCCGCCCCAAGCCGGAGTTCGGCACCATCGAGATCCGTGTGTTCGACACGCCACTCACCATCGAGCGCGCTGCCGCGCTGGCAGGCTATGTGCAATCGCTGGGTGCCTGGTTCCTGGCCGACCAACCCTTCATGCCCGAAGAGGACGACTACCTCGTCTACACCTACAACCGCTTCCAGGCCTGCCGCTTCGGCATGGACGCGGTGTATGTAGACCCGGCCACCGGCGACCACATGCCGCTGCGCGAGCACATCCTCAAGACCATGGACCGCATCGCCAGCCATGCGGCCATGCAAGGCTCGTCCAGCGCCATGCACATGCTGCGCACCGAGGTCGAGGCAGGCCAGAACGACGCGCGCTGGCTGCGCCAGCGGCAGAGTGAAGAGCAGCTGCTGGCCGAGGTGAGCCGCCAGGCCGCGCAGCGCTTTCGCGGCATGCCGGTCTAGGCACCTACCGACGACTTAGGGCGTGCGCTCAGGCAGGCTGTGCCTGTCGCTTGCGCTGCCACTGCGTGCGCCCGCCATAGCCCCAGTCGGTGGCGGGCGCCTCCCTCACCACCACATAGCTCGCCGCAGCCAGCGGGCCGCCTGCTGCGAGCTGGGCCTGCAGCACGGCAAAGGCGGCCCGCACGAACTCGCCCTTCTCCTCCGGCGTGTTGGTGCCTTGCGTGATACTGATCTCCAGCAAGGCCGTGGGTTGCTCGACAGGCTCGCCACCGATGTGCCAGCGCGCGGCGGGCAGGTCATCCACCACCACCGCCGTGACCTCGCGGCGCTTGCCGAGCACCCGCTCGGTGATATCGGTCAGCGCGCGCGCCAGCGACTGGTAGCGCTCCGGGTTGTGCAACGGAGCGATCTTCAACACCAGCACGGGCATGGTTCAGCCCTCCATGCGCAGCGAGGTGCCGGCCGCGTCCATGGGCGTGCCCACGCAGGTCCGGCGCTGCTGCCGGTGACGCGCCAGCCGCACCGCAAATCGCCACGCCGAGCGGCTGGCGTTCGCCAGATGGCGGCGCAGCGCCTCGGGCCCGTCCCGCATGGCCTCATGGCGCAATTGCAGCGCCATCTGCTGCGCCGTGTCGCGCAGCCGCTGGTATTCCTCGGAGGAGAGTTCGTGGTACACGGCAAGGTCCTTTCGTGTGCGATGGAAACAAGATGGGGCAACTGTAGAAACCGCCCGCCCCTTCGGAAACCGCACTGCCTGCAAGTCGGTTTTGCAGTTGCTGCAATGCCCTGCCACCGGCTGCTGCCCGCCCCGCCGCTACCATTGGCCGCATGCGCGACCTCCGCCTCGAAGACCTGCACCTGTTCACCCGCGTGGCGGACCTGGGCTCGCTCTCGGCCGTGGCGCGCGAGCGCAATGTGCCAGTGAGCCAGGTGTCGCGGGCGCTCGCCCGCATCGAGGCCCGCTGCGGTGCGCAGCTGGTGGACCGCACCACCCACGGGCTGCGGCTGACGCCCGAGGGGCTCCTTTTTCTGGAGTCGTGCCGCAGCGTCGATGCCACACTGGACGAGCTGGAAGGCGAGTTCGCCCACCACAGCGGCCAGCCCACGGGGTGGGTGCGCGTCACCTGCAGTTCGGTCATCGCCGAGCACCTGCTGATCCCCAGCCTGCCCAGCCTGCAGGCACGCCACCCGGCCGTGCGCGTGAGCCTGCTGGTGGAAGACCGCATCGCCGACATGGCGCGGGAGGGCATCGACATCGCCATCCGCGCGGGCGTGCCAGCCAACGACACCGTGGTGGTGCGCCCGCTCAGTGCGCTGGCGCGCGGCCTGTATGCAGCGCCGGGCTACCTGCAAGACCACGGCACGCCGCAGCACCCGAATGACCTGCACCGGCACTGGCTCATCACCAACAGCGGCGCGCCGCAGCTCAACCGCTGGTCGTTCATGGTGGATGGCGAGCCGATGGTCGTGACCGCGCAGGCCCATTGGCAGTCCGACAACACCTCTTCCACCGCGCGCATGGCGCTGCAGGGCCTGGGCATTGCGCGCATCATGACCGTGGTGGCGCAGCCGCTCGTGCAGCAAGGCTTGCTGGTGCCCGTGCTGGCTGGATGGCTGACCCCGCAGGCTGCGCAAATCAACGCCGTTACCCTCACACGCAGGCACCGGTTGCCCAAGATTCAGGCCTGCATCGACCATTGGGCGCAGTGGTTTGCGCAATACGCGCCACCGCCCGCGTGAGCGGCGTTGTCCAGCCTCGCACCCCGCAACACGCACGCCTCACCACGCAACGAAGACAACAAGAAGGACAACATCCATGGGGGAATTCGATCTGATCGCCCGCTACTTCACCCACCCCGCGCGCCCCGGCGGCGCCGTGGAGCTGGGCGTGGGCGACGACTGCGCGCTGCTGGCCCCCCGGCCCGGCATGCAACTGGCCATCTCCAGCGACATGCTGGTCGAGGGCCGCCACTTTTTCGCCGACGTGGACCCCGAAGCCCTGGGCCACAAGGCGCTGGCTGTGAACCTGTCGGACCTGGCGGCCTGCGGCGCGCGACCCCTGGCCTTCACGCTGGCGCTGTCGCTACCGCGTGTGGACGAGGCCTGGCTCGCGGGCTTCTCGCGCGGACTGCTCGCGCTGGCCGATGTGCATGGCTGCGAACTTGTGGGGGGCGACACCACACAGGGACCGCTCAACATTTGCATCACCGTGTTTGGCGAGGTCCCCCCCGACCAGGCCCTGCTGCGCAGCGGCGCACGGCCCGACGACGACATCTATGTGAGCGGCACGCTAGGCGATGCCCGGCTGGCGCTGGAAGCGCTGCTGGGGCATATCCAGTTGCCCGCCGACACCCTGGCCCAGGCCCGCCAGCGGCTGGAGCGCCCCAGCCCCCGCGTGGCGCTGGGTATGGCGCTGCGCGGCGTGGCCAGCAGCGCCATGGACGTGAGCGACGGGCTGCTGGGCGACCTGGGGCACATCCTCAAAGCCTCGGGCGTAGGGGCGCGCATTGACATCGAAAGAACATCAAACTTGATAGCTGCCAGCGCTTATCCAGAAAGCGCTAGAGGCCAATTTGACGTCGAATTTGTACGCCAATGTACCTTGGCGGGGGGCGACGACTACGAACTGGCCTTCACCGCCCCGCCCGCTCAGCGCGCCGCTGTGGCCGCCGCGTCGCAGAGCAGCGGCACGCCCGTCACGCGCATCGGCACTGTCCTGGCCGAGCCAGGCTTGCAACTGGTGGATGCGCAAGGGCGGGCCGTGGAACACCGCTACGCGTCGTTCGACCATTTCCGCTGACGGGTGACCAGCCTGAGAGGTTTCGCAGGCCGTGCTGGCTGGCGCGTCAATGCCCGAAATAGTCAGCGATCTCTGAGAAACATCAAAAAAGATAGCTGCCAGCGCTTACCCGATAAGCGCCGGCGCCTGTTTTTGCCTGAAATCTAAGCCGCAGAAACAAACTGCGCCAACGGCCGGCGCGGCGTAGCAGGGGCCTCTTCCCGTGGATAACCGATGCGGCAGAGCATCTGCACCGTGGGGTCGGCGCTGCTGCGGGGCGCGCTGCGGCCCAGCACCCGCTGGTGCACGCGCTCGTAGTGCGGTGCCATCTCGGCAAACTCCTGCAGCGCCTGGCTCATCGGGTGCATGCCCACGCCCAGCGCCGTGGCCTGCAGTTGCAGCCGCACATAGGCCCGGCCCGCTGTAAGCTGGTCAACGCGCGTGTTCCTGCCAGTGATCCACACAAACCCCATCGCTGTGCGGCTGTGGCCCTCAAAGCGGCCCATGGCGCTCTTGTATGCGGCACTGCCCTCGGCGGGTGGAGCAGAGCGGTCGAACATGCCGAGCGCGGACACGGCACGCACGAAGGGCGAGTTCAGCGAAATGCCGTCGCGGTGCCGCAGGATTTCGGCGGGGCCGACGCGGGTGAGGTGGATGCTCTCCATCATGGTGCGCGGCGTGAGCAGCTCCACCTGCGCCGATTCCCAGCACAGCGTCCGCAGGGCGGGCAATTCATCGGCAGCCACGGAGCCGCCCACGCGCAGGGAAGGCGCGTCGGTGGCACTGGCCAGCAGGTGACCCAGCAGCTCGGGCGATACAGGCAGGGTGGTATCGAAATCGCTCTTGGGCGTGCGGCGCAGCAGTACCTGGGCGAACAGCGAGTCGGGCTGGCC
>JBCNOJ010000123.1:0-11183 GCA_039593925.1 Acidovorax sp. | reverse complement strand
CCCAAAGCAGATGCGCTACCAGGCTGCGCTACGCTCCGACAGCTCGTATTCTAACCCGGGAAATTTCTCATTTTGGTTTCGAAGACCAATTTCTGAAATTTTTTTAGAAAACGGTAGATTTGAACTCTGTTCATTACCGGCCGAGCAATTGCAAACCGACAGGCCCGGTACCGGTACGGCAATCAGCGCGATGCAGGACCTGGGCCGCGGCCCGCAAGGTGGCGGAACGTAATGCGACCCTTGGTCAGATCGTACGGAGACATTTCCAAAGACACCTTGTCACCCGCCAAGATGCGGATGTGGTGCTTGCGCATCTTTCCGCCCGTGTAGGCGATCAGTTGATGGCCGTTGTCCAGCGTGACGCGAAAGCGTGAATCGGGCAAGACTTCCGTCACGGAGCCTTGCATTTCGATGAGTTCTTCTTTGGCCATGTTCTATCTATCGTTCCAAACAAATATTCTGTGATCGGCGCCTGAACGCTGGTTGCCCGCACCACGGCAGTTGTGGCGCGGCGGGCAAGGCACGCGCGGTATTACAGGCTGTGGGAGTCGCTGCACCCGGGGCGCAGATCAGGCAGAGGGCCGGGAGAGACGGCTTCAATGACAGCGGTTGCGCTGTGCATAGCCTGTCAATTGTACCGCGATGCGCAGGTTTTGCCTATGTGCCGTCCTGTGCGGAAGCTCCACCGAAGGCCGGATCGCCGTCACGGCCCTGAACCAGCACGGCCAGGGTGCGCACCAAATCGGTCTGCGTGATAAGGCCGACGAGCCGCTGCTGGTCGTCAACGATAGGGATATGGTGATGGCCTCCGTGAGAAAACAGAGGGACCAGATCCATGGCGTGTTGCTGCGCTTGTGCAACCTGAACCGGATGGGTCATGATCTCCCCCACCGCACTGGGCTGGCCGCTGCGGCCCTTCACGAGACTGCGCAGACGCTGACCAATGCCTTCGTGGGAGTCAAGGTTCGCGAGCCGCATGAAATCGGCCACCGTGACGATGCCCAGCACCAAACGTTGAGAATCCACCACGGGCAACGCCTTGATGTGTTCGGCCCTCATCAGCGCCCAGCCTTCTTTCAAAGACACGCCCGCTTCCACCGCGAATGGGGGCTTGGACATGATGTCGGAACAGCGCAGCTCTCCCAACGTGCGCTGGAATGCAGCCCGCCCTGCCAGATGCAGCAAACCCTCCAGGTCCGCACGGCTCACATCCAGCACCTGGTTGTAGTGCGACAGCGCCGCATCCACGTCCGCAGACACAAAAGCCCCACCTGCAATCTCCGCACCGGTTCGCACACGCTGCGGATGGGGGTACCTGCGCCCGGTCAGCCGGTTGTACGCCACTGCGGCGATCAGCAACAACAACACGTTGAACAAGATAGGGAAAGCGGCCAGATGCCAAGCATCACCAGCCACCAGCACCATGTACAACGCCATGGCCCCGCCGGGAGGGTGCAGGCACCGCAGCGGCACCATGAGCGCCACGGCAAGGCCCACTGCCAGAGCCCCGGCCAGCGCCTGGTCTGGCACCAGGGCGGCGCAGGCCGCGCCCACAAGCGCTGACAGCGTGCTGCCACCCAGCACCGGCCAAGGTTGCGCGAGCGGACTGGAAGGCATGCCAAAAACCAGCACCGCGCTGGCACCAAGCGAAGCGACCATCCACGGCCCTGCGTGGCCCACACCCACCCACCATCGGCTCAACAAAGCCACGACCAGCACCCCCACCATGGCGCCAACCACAAAGCGGACGGTCTCCCGCCCATCAATCCCGAGTGGCGCTGGCCAGAAAGGTCTCAACCAACGCGTGAGAAACGACCACAGGGATTGAGAAGACGAAAAGGTGGAACGGGGTTTGACGGTCATGGATGGATGAAATGAAGGCTCAACGAGCTTCCATTGCCTCACGGCGCACAGGTCGGTTGCAAAGCCAGCTCACAAGTCTGCCATGTTGCGCACACCGCACGCATCTGCACATTTACGCATCTTCAGCTGTGGTCCGGATTCCTGGGTGCATGCTCGAAACTACCTAGTCCTTTCGCGCATACCCGAGGCCAACGATTGCAAACAGGTTCTATACTGCATAAACCCGATAAAAATGCACTTTAATGCATATCGCAAAGAAAACGACTGTTGCGCCCACAACGTATCAAGCAGTGCGATGTCTGAATCCTGCTGCAGGCGTCCGTGGTCGTCGAACAGGACATTACGGGTATCCGATAGGTATTCACCGCAAGGTGCTTGCAGTAAATTACTTTAAGCCTAAACAAAGGAGACAAGCCTCATGACCACTCGCCGCCTCGTCATCAGCCGAAGTGCCGCCCTCGTTGGCGCCGCATCCACGGGCCTGTTGCTGCCCTCCATCGTGCGTGCGCAAAGCGGCAAGGTGCGTGTGGGCTTCATGTTGCCCTACACGGGTACCTTCGCGCAGTTGGGGGTTGCAATTGAAAACGGTTTGCGCATGGCCATCGACCAGCAAGGCGGCAAGCTGGGCGGGCGTGAGATCGAGTGGTTCAAGGTGGACGACGAATCCGAGCCCAGCAAGGGCGTGGAAAACGCCAGCAAACTGGTTCAGCGTGACAAGGTCGATGTGCTGATCGGCACCGTGCACTCTGGCGTACAGATGGGTATTCAGAAAGTGGCACGAGACACAGGCGTGCTCAACCTGATCCCCAACGCAGGCGTACACGCAGCCACCCGCGCACTGTGTGCGCCCAATGTGTTCCGTACCTCGTTCAGCAACTCCCAGCCCACCTTGGCGCTGGGCAAAGCCATGATGGAAAAGGGTCACAAGAAGGCTGTGTGGATCACGTGGAAATACGCGGCTGGCGATGAAGCCTTTGAAGGCTTCAAGGAGAGCTACACCAAGGCGGGTGGCACCATCATCAAGGAACTGGGCCTGCCCTTCCCCAACGTCGAGTTCCAGGCGCTGCTGACCGAGATCGCCGCACTCAAGCCCGACGCTGTGGCCTGTTTCTTTGCCGGTGGCGGCGCAGCCAAGTTCATCCGCGACTACGCTGCAGCAGGCCTCAAGGACAAGATCCCGCTTTACGGCTCCGGCTTCCTCACCGAAGGTGTGCTGGATGCGGCTGGCCCTGCCGCCGACGGCATCATCACCACGATGCACTACAGCGACTCGCTGGACACCCCCCGCAACAAGCAATTCCGCCTCGATTACGCCAAGGCCTTCCGCAGCCAGCCCGACGTGTATGCCGTGCAAGGCTATGACACGGGCCTGCTGCTGGTTCAAGGCGCCAATGCCGTCAAGGGCGACCTGTCTGCCAAACCTGCCGTCATCAAGGCCATGGAAAGCGCCACCATCGACAGCCCGCGCGGCAAGTGGACGATGAGCAAGTCCCACAACCCTGTGCAGGACATCTATCTGCGCGTGGTCGAAAACAAGGAAAACAAGGTGGTCGGTGTGGCCGCCAAGGCCCTTTCCGACAGCGGAGCGGGCTGCCGCATGGCGTAACACGCCAGTCGCCGCGGGCGGCAGGCCCTGCCTGCACCGCGTCGGCCCAGTGGGATTTGACACAATGGAATTGCCTGCTGGTATGGCGGGCGAGTCCTTCGTGCGCCCGGACTTTGCGGCCACTCTCTGGATCCCCTTTTCCATGACCCTCAGTACCTACCTGCTTTACCTGGCCGCCGTGGCCCTGTTGGTGCTATCGCCCGGCCCCACCATGCTGATGTGCATGACCACCTCGCTGCAGCATGGCCCGCGCAAGGCCATGGCTGCAGCGGCGGGCAGCGTCAGCGCGGTGCTGGGCACCATGGTGCTGTCGGCCCTGGGGCTGGGTGCCCTGCTGGCAGCATCCGAAACCGCGTTCTGGGTGCTCAAGGCTGCAGGGGCTGCCTACCTGATCTGGCTGGGCATCAAGACCTTCCGCAGCCAGGGCAGCGTGTTCGACCAGATGCCTGAAGGCACCAGCGCGGCCTCGGCCGTGCCCGCGCATCGCTTCTACCTCCAAGGCCTGATCGTGGGTGGCAGCAATCCCAAAGCCATCCTGTTTTTCACCGCGTTCTTCCCGCAGTTTCTGAACCCTTCGCTTTCCTTCGCACCGCAGTTCGCCATCCTCGCCGCAACTTTCGTGGCCTTCGAGTTCACGGTGCTCACGCTGTGCGCCTTGGGCGTCGCAAGGCTGGCCCCGGCCCTGCGCGCAGGCAACCGAATGCGCTGGTTCAACCGGGTCTCGGGCGGTTTGTTCGCGCTGATGGGCTCGCTGCTGCTGGCCACGCGCCGGGCCGCCTGACCACATCACACACCTGCACGCCACCATGGACTTCGCCACATTCCTGATCCAGTTGCTCAACAGCGTTCAGTACGGCCTGCTGCTGTTCATGCTGGCGGCTGGCCTGACGTTGATCTTCGGCATCATGGGCGTGGTGAATCTGGCGCACGGCAGCTTCTACATGCTGGGCGCCTATCTCGCGTACTCGCTGTCGGGTTACTTCGGCAGCCTGACCTTGGCCATCGTGGGCGGCGCATTTCTGGCCGTGGTGTTCGGCTTGGCGTTGGAGTGGCTGCTGTTTCGCCACTTCTACCACCGTGACCACCTGGACCAGGTGCTGCTGACCTTCGGCCTGATCTATATCTTTGAAGAACTGCGCTCGCTGCTGTGGGGTGACGATGTGCACGGCGTAGCCATTCCGCAGATGCTCAACTGGTCCATTCCCCTGACCGACACGCTGTCCTACCCCGTCTACCGGCTGTTCATTTCGGGCATCTGCCTGGCATTGGCTGCCGCGCTGTACCTGCTGATCTCCAAAACCCGGTTGGGCATGAAGATACGGGCAGGTGCATTCAACCGCGACATGGCGGAGTCGCTGGGCGTGAACATCAAGCTCATCCATGCCATCGTGTTTGCGCTGGGCGTGGGCTTGGCAGCCGTGGCGGGCATGGTGGCCGCGCCGGTGTCCAGCGTGTACCCCAACATGGGTTCGTCGGTGCTGATCATGTGTTTTGTGGTGGTGGTGATCGGCGGCATTGGTTCGGTGCGCGGCGCCCTCATCGCGGCGCTTCTCGTGGGGCTGGTGGACACCTTTGGCAAGGTGCTGTTGCCGTCGGTGGCGGGCATGCTGGTCTATATGTTGATGGCAGCGGTGCTGCTGTGGAAACCCGAAGGTCTTTTCAAGCAATGATTACCCCCACGCTCATCGCTTCGTGTATTTCGCTTCCCCCCAAGGGGGCCTTCGCTGCCTTGGGGCGGCCCGGCGGCAGCTCATGAGCTCGCCCCGCGCCAACATCGAAGTGCTGCCCCGCAGCGCCCAGTTCACGCTTATGCTCGGCCTGGTGGCCCTGCTCGCCTTCCCTTTTGTGGGCAGCGATTTCTACGTGCAGATGGTCACGCGCATGATGATCATGGCCATCTTCGCGATGAGCCTGGATTTGCTGCAGGGCGTGACGGGCCTGGTGTCCCTGGGTCACGCCGCTTACTTTGGCGTGGCAGGCTACGCGCTCGCTTTTCTCACGCCTGCCGATGCGCCTGTGAGCCTGTGGTGGACGCTTCCCGCTGCGGTCGCGGGCTCGGCACTGGCGGCGCTGGTCATCGGCTTTTTCGTGGTTCGCACCCACGGCATCTACTTCATCATGGTCACCATGGCGTTTGCGCAGATGGTGTTCTATCTGTTCTTCGACAACAAGGTGCTGGGTGGCTCCGACGGGCTGTACATCAACTTCCGGCCCGATGCTTCCATTCTGGGCTGGCTGCCGTTCGACCTGGAGAGCCGCAAGACCTTCTACTACTTCACGCTCGCACTGGTGGTGATCGTCTATGCGCTGCTGCGCCGACTGCTCTGGAGCCCGCTCGGCCGGGCGCTGGCGGGCATCCGCATCAACGAGCACCGCATGCGTGCCATGGGTTTCGGCACACAGGGCTACAAGCTCACCGCCTTCACGGTGGCAGGCGCACTGGCCGGTCTGGCGGGCTACCTGTGGGGGGCGCAGACGGGTTACGTCAACCCCGAGCTGATGGGTTTTCACATGAGCGCGCACGCCATCATGATGGTGATTCTGGGAGGCATGGGCAACTTTGCGGGCGCCATCGTGGGGGCCTTCGCGTTTGAGTACCTGCTGCACGTTTTCAAGGACATCACCAAACACTGGCAACTGCTCATGGGCGGCTTCATTGTGCTGGTGGTTGTGGCCGCACCGCGTGGCCTGCTTGGAATGCTGGCACATCGTAAGGGCACCGCAACAGCGGCGTCGGAGGGCTCGCACCATGGCTGAAGTCCTGCTGTCTGCAAAGCAGGTCACCAAACGCTTTGGCGGCCTGGCCGCCGTGAACGGCGTATCGGTGGATCTGTGGAAGGGCCGAATCCACGCGGTGATCGGCCCCAATGGCGCCGGCAAGTCCACGCTGACCAACCTGCTCTCGGGCGACCTTCCGCCCAGCTCTGGCCAGGTGCTGCTGCATGGCACCGATGTGACCGGCTGGGCGCCTGAACGCATCTCGCGCCAGGGCCTGGGGCGCAGTTACCAGAAGACCAACATCTTCCTGCCGCTGACGGTGCACGAAAACGTGCGCCTGGCCGCGCAGTCGCGCGACCCGCAGCAGCCCTGGAACCCGTTGCGCTGGTGGCCGGACACGCGCGCATCCACTATCAAAAACAGAGCTACCAGCGCACGTCTGGAAAGCGCCATCGAGCTTTCCGGCTTGAAAGACCGGCGCATGGCGATTGCGGGCGCCATGAGCCACGGCGAGCAGCGCCAGCTTGAAATTGCCATGACACTGGCCACCGAGCCCCGCGTGTTGCTGCTCGACGAACCCCTGGCTGGCATGGGGGTGGCCGAAGCGGAACGCATGGTCGAGTTGCTGCTGCGCATCAAGCCGGAGCACGCCATCATGCTGGTGGAACACGACATGGACGCAGTTTTCGCGCTGGCCGACCGGCTTACGGTAATGGTCAACGGCGAAGTCATCGCCCACGGGACCCCTGCTGAGGTGCGCGCCGATGAGGGTGTGCAAGCCGCCTACCTGGGAGAAGACCACTGATGAGCAGCGCACCCTGGATCGACGCCCGAGGCATTCACACGTTCTATGGCAGCAGCCACATCCTGCACGGCATCGATTTCACCGTAGGCCAGGGCGAAACCATCGGCCTCATGGGACGCAACGGCATGGGCAAGAGCACCTTGCTCAAGTCGCTGATGGGTCTGGTCAAGCCGCGCTCCGGCACCGTTTCGGTGGCAGGCCAGGACATGACCGGAAAGCCACCCTACGAAGTCTCACGCCTGGGCATCGCCTATGTGCCCGAAGGCCGGGGCATCTTCGGCAACCTCAGCGTGGTGGAGAACCTGCAGATGGCCGCCCGCGCAGGCACACGCGGCCAGCGCGACTGGACCTATGAGCGCGTGCTGGAGACTTTTCCGCGCCTGAAAGAGCGCCTCTCTCATGGCGGCCAGCAACTCAGCGGTGGCGAGCAGCAGATGCTCACCATCGGCCGCGCGCTGATGACCAATCCCGACGTGCTCATCCTCGACGAAGCCACCGAAGGCCTGGCACCGCTGATCGCGCGCGAAATCTGGCGCATCTGCAGCCTGATCAAGGACAGCGGCATCAGCAGCGTGATCGTGGACAAGAACTGGAAACACGTCACGCAGATCACCGACCGCAACGTGATTCTGGTGAAAGGACAGGTCGTGTTCGAAGGCACGTCGGACGCGCTGCATGCGCAGCCCCAGCTCCTGGAACAGTATCTGGGCGTGTGACGGACACGCGGAGAGGCGGAGAGGCGGACAGCTGTGGCACAAACCAGCCAACTCTGTGCGAGGCGCGGGGGGCATGGGCATGGGATATGGGTGACCATTTGCGGGATCAGTGGTGTCGCGGCGCGTGGGGCAAACCCCTCAGCGACCCATCCACTCCAAGCGCGCCCCAACCACTCCTCTATTGATAGCTGTCAGCGCTTTACCATCAAGCGCTAGAGGCCAATTTGACTGGTAGTTTACGCTCCCAACTACCAGCCCCCACCCTCTTCCCGCATGGCCCCCAGTTCCCGGCGGCTACTTGATCGTCACCGGCACCGTAACCTGGGCAGACAGCCCGGCCGAGTCCTTCGCGGTGACGACCAGCTGGTAGTTGCCAGCCACCGGCTTGGGCCAGATGGCGGTGATGGTGCTTCCAGCCGCCGAGAAACCCATGCCCAGCGGCACCCCCGAAATGGACACCGACAGCGATGTAGCCCCCGGCGCGCTGATGGTGATCGTGCCCGTCAGCGGCTGCCCGGCCGTCCCCACCATGGCCGCAGCGGTAATGACGGGCCCGGCTGCAGCGATCTGCACCTTGAACACGCCCTGGCCCGTGAGCCCTGTCTTGGTGTCCTTGGCCGTGAGCGTGACGCTGTAGCTGCCGGCCACTGGCTTGGGCCAGCTCACGGTGCCATCGGCCGCCACCACCATGCCCGAGGGCGCGCCGGCCAGCGTGTAGTTCAACGGGTTGGCTGCCACCACCACCGGTTTGAACGACAGCGCCAGGCCGGGGCGGCCCGCGATGCTCGCACCCATGACGGAAGGCGCCACCGGCGCAGCCACGCTGATGCTGTAGGCGCCCTGCCCGCTCAGCCCGGTCTTGCTGTCCTTGGCCGCCACGGTGACCGCGTAGGCGCCCGCCACCGGCGCTGGCCACGACACCACGCCAGCGGAATTGATGGACATGCCCGCAGGCGCGCCCGACAGGCTGAACGTCACGGGATTAGACGCTGTGACGGAGGCCGTGAACGTGAGCGGTGTGCCCACCAGGCCGGTGATGTTGGCCGGGGTGACGACCGGCGCTGGCGCGGGTGCTGCGGCGCCTGCCAGCAGCGGCAGCAACGCGCCCGCATTGGGCGTGCCCAGGCCGGTGAGCTGGTCATAGCCCGCGCGGGCCGAACACGTGCTGCACGTGCCATGGCTGCCCAGCCGGATGTCGGCAAACGCACTGGCGTAGTTGCCCGGCACTGCGCCCACTTGGCCGTACAGCAGCGCATGGCCGCTGCCCAGTTTCTGAAGACTGGCCTGCTCCCGGCTGGCATTGGCCAGCGCGCTCAGGCCAGCCCACATGGGTGCTGCAAGGCTGGTACCGCCTGCGCTGAGCCACTGCACGGCCGTGCTGCCGGGCTTGATCACCGCCACATATTGGCCGGTGGAAGGGTCGGCATTCATCGCCACATCGGCCACCGTGCGGCGAGCAACAGAGCCCACGCCGGGCAGCAATGACTGCTGGTAGGGTGGGGTCGCGACGAAAGTGCTGGTGCCTCCACCCGTGCCCGACCAGCTCACCTCGCTGCGCGCACCGGTGCCCGAGTAGGTCAGCGTCGTGCCCCCAACGGCGATCACGTTGGGCGAAACCGACGGCCAGCTGACGCCTGCGCCCGAATCTCCCGTGGCCGCCAGATAGGTCATGCCTGACGCAGTGAACACGGAATCCACCGAAGCCGTCCAGGCGCCCTCCTGTGCGCCGAAGCTCATGGAGACCACGCCCGGGCCCATCGCATTGGCAAGCCGGATGGCCCCCAGCAGGCTGTTCAGCGACGGGTCGGGTGCCTCCAGCAAAACGATGCGGGCCAGCGGCGCTATGGCATGCACCCACTGCACGTCCAGGGCGATTTCTGTGGCCCAACCCTCGTCGTAAGCCGGGGCCGCCGGGGCCAGCCCGCCTGCGGCGGTGGCATACGCCACCAACAGTTCACAGCCACCGACGGGCGCTGCACCCAGTGGCAATGCCGTTGCGGCAGGCAGAACGCGCGGTGTGCAAGGGGGCAAGCCAAATTTCTGGTTGAAGGCCGCCAGCTCGGCAGCCACGTTGGGGTTGTGCCGCGCTGCCACCACATACACCGTCTGCCTGGCACCCAACTGCGCGGCCTGGGCACCCGCTGGCAAGGTGCCCACGGCAGGCAGCGCGCCAAACCCGTAGGCAGCGCGGACCTGTGCGACCGAATAGGTGGTCACAACCCCGGTGCCCGCCAGGGGCGCGGTCAAAGGATCCTGGAGCGCTTTCGCCTGGGGCGCCGGCCCCAGGCGGGCGGCCTTGGCCAGGGTGTCCTCCAGCACCGACGGCGTGAGCCGCTGGGTCGACAGTGCCTTGAACTCTTGCAGCACCTCTTGGAACTTCGGCGCCAGGGAGGCTGATCGGTTTGCGTCCTGCGCATCGAGGTCGTCTGGCGCTTCCAGCACCACCGGTGCAATGTGAAAGGTGGGTTGCGCTGCCAGGGCCTCAGCACCCGCTGGCAGGGCTTCGGGCTCCAACTGCAGTGTGGCGGTGGTGGATGCAACTTCGCCGGGCGCCTGGGGGTCGGCGCCACCGCCGCCGCAGGCAGCCAGCACAAACGGAAGGGCCGCCAGCGCAGCCCACCGGCGGTGCGGCGCGCTGACTGCGTTACGGCGGCGGGGCATGTGGGTGTTCATCAGGTTTCTCCAAAGAAAGTGTTCGGGCAGGAACACCCCATCCGAAGAACCCGGGCCGCTGAACGCGCCTTGGCTGCCGCCGCACATGCTGTGCGCCTGCGAAACACCCGCAGGTCCGTGGCAACCCCGCTGCCGTGGCCCTGCAATCGCAGGGCTACAGGCCGGTGGCTTTGCGACCCCGGCTTTCGCGCGGGTATGCCTAAGTGATAAATGTAATTCTTTGCAACATCTAAATCAAATGAAATTTGATAAAAACTTTTTAAATGCTAATTTTGCAAAGACGAAACCCGGCCCATAAGGCCGTCCAACCGATGCTGAAGGCTGGCGCTCCCCCCTGCAAACCCGCTAAGCGTGGCGCTCACCCCTCGCTAGAATCGTCCGCTTTACCTGAACAGGAAGACCGTTTTGTCCGACCGCTTTGCCGTACTGCCTCAATACGTTCTTCCCAAACGCGCTCTGACTTCACTGGCAGGCAGGTTCGCGGCGGCGCAGATGGGAGGCCTGACCACCTCGGCCATCCGCCGGTTTGTTGCGCGCTACCAAGTCGATATGGCGGAGGCGGCCAACCCCGACATCGCCAGCTACGCTTCTTTCAACGATTTCTTCACCCGGGCGCTGAAGGCGGGTGCACGGCCTCTGGCAACTGCCGACCTGATCTGCCCGGTAGACGGCGCCATCAGCCAGTTCGGCACCATCGACAAAGACCAAGTGTTTCAGGCCAAGGGCCACAGCTATTCCACCACCGCCCTGATAGGGGGGGACGCAGCAGCGGCAGCGCGGTTTGAACATGGCCATTTCGCCA
>JBCNOJ010000122.1:0-11186 GCA_039593925.1 Acidovorax sp. | reverse complement strand
CAGCATGAACACGCGGGCGTCCTGAGGCCACAGCGCATTCGCCTTGTTCAGGGTCAGCGCGGCATTCTTGAGGTCGCCCTTGGCGATTTGCTCGCGCGCTTGGGTCAGGTACTTGAGATTGGGGTCGGTCGCGGTGGCGCTCATGGAATGCTGAATGTGGCAAAAGGCCGCTGTGCGGCGCGCAGGGCCTTAGCGGGCCGTGTGCGGTTGGAGAGAGTGGGTGAAGGGGCGGATTATCCAGGATTCGCCAGCCCTGCCAGCACTCTGCCGCGGCAGTGGCTAAGCAGCGCGCTGCCACGCCGGCTGATGGGCGTTCTCAGCCAGCCTGCTCGGGAAGTTCCGAGGATGTGTCTGCCAGGGGGCGTGAACCGCCGCTGCCCATGCGCAGCGGCGCCAGCGTCAGCGTGAAGCACGCTCCCTGGTCGGGCTGTGATTCCACGGCAATGTCCCCGCCGTGTAGCCGCGCCACGCGTCGCGCCACCCACAGCCCCAGTCCGAACCCCTTGGTCTGGTCTGTTCTGTCGCCGCGCTCGAACTGCTGGAAGATGCGGCCCATCACCTCCATCGACATTCCGGACCCCTCGTCGGCGACAGACACCTCCAGCATGCCCGCGTCGTTCTTCTGCGCAGCGATGAAGATTTGCCCTGAAGCCGCATATTTGACGGCGTTGTCCACGATGTTGGACAAGGCAATCCGGACCAGTGTGGGGTCGCACACCCATTCGGGCGGGGCCGACTCGGTGAACAGGTAGAGCTGGTGGCGCGGAGACCAGCGCACCAGCTGCGCCGCATGCTCGAGCAATGACGCCACGCTGGTGGGCGTGGGATGCAGCGTGAAGCCCGACGAATCCAGGCGTTCGCTGATGAGGCAACTGTCCACCAGCGAAGTCAGCCGTCGGCACGCCCGGCGTATCTGGATCGCGCGGTCCATCTGCTCTTGCAGGTTCGCCGAAGGAAAGCTCTGCTGCTCTGCCGCAGCACTGTCCACCACGGTCAGTGGCGTGCGGAACTCGTGGCTGATCATGTGGAAGAACTGCCGCTGCTCTTGCCGCAGATCGCGTTCGCTGTCCAGCGCCTGCTTCAACCACACCTGGGCGAGAGACAACTC
Organism: Acidovorax sp.; assembly: GCA_039593925.1. Classification (GTDB taxonomy): domain Bacteria; phylum Pseudomonadota; class Gammaproteobacteria; order Burkholderiales; family Burkholderiaceae_C; genus Acidovorax. The sequence continues at coordinate 10,078 of JBCNOJ010000122.1, read as the reverse complement.
GCGCGTGCGTTGCTCGATCCGGTCTTCCAGCACCTGCTCCGACTGGGCCAGGTGCTCGATGGCCCGGTCTTTCGAAACCTCTGCTTGGCGGTATCGGAGCACCATGCCCACAAAAACCGCAGACGCAATCAGTGCGGTGAAAATCAGCACCTGGAATTGCCAGAGGGTGGTGACATCGATGTTCCAGTGGGCAAACCCGGTGAGGACGGCCGTGGTAGGGATTCCACCCAAAAGGTGCACACCGTAGGCAGTCAGCAGCAAGGAATGTTGCGCGCGCCGATAGCGCTGTACCAAGGCATGGATGCACAGCGTGACCGCGATCACATCGCAGACGACCAGAGAAACCAGGTTGATCCACGCAACCGCCGAATACACGCCCAGTGGAACGCTGAGGGCGCTTGTGACATTGACCACAATGAGCGCGAGAAATGCGCGGTCTGCTGCCCTGTGCTGCGTGTTGCGTGTGAGCTGCTCCCGCATCTGCCATGCCACGGTGGCTGCAACCGCGAACGCGCCGATTCCCACTGCGTGGCTGGCCCAAATGGTCCAGCCGTCGGGGATCCACATGCTGAGGTAGCCCCGCACGTTGAACACATGCAGCGTACTCACAGTGCCCAACAAGGCCAGCGCATAGAGGTTGTAGGTGCGGAAAATGACCGATGCGGCCCAGATGCCCAGCAGCAGCGCAGCCATCACCCCGAAATAGAGGCCCATGGATCGCTCGCCGGACGCGACTTCCGCGGCCAACGCCGCGGTGCTGGGCAGCACAATTCCGTGAAACTGCATGGCGCTGCTCGTCTCGACGCGGATGAGCGCGGTTGTGCCAGGCTGCAGACGGAAGAGGTGTTGGCGGACGCCTGCTTTCAGACGAGCCGGCACGTAGTCGCCGCTGTGCTGCACTTGCCATGCTCCATGGGCAGCGTCGCGGTGGTAGAGCTGCACGGAATCCAGATAGGTTGGATTCGCCAGCAACCACACGGGATCGCCGGGCATGCTGGCGTTTGGCACCTCAAAGGTCAACCAGACCACATCCTTGTGGTAACCCACGTTCAGCGCGTGATTCAACGGCTGCCATGCCAATTCGGACGGCGGCTTTGAAAGCACCTCGTCGGGTGTCAGGTTTTCATGCACATCTTCCACCCAGCGCATCGGAATATCCCAGCCCAGCAGTTGCGGTCTGGATTCAACAGGGCTCGCAGGCACCTGTTGTGCGCAAGCCACCGAAGCCCAAAACATCGCAGCGCAAATCAGACCCCACGCAACCATCGCGCGAATGCCGCGCGCGGCAAGGCCTCCCGCGGTTTGAAGGCTGCTTTCAGGGCTAACACGGCATTGTTTCGTGAGTAATTGTGAGTGGTTGTGCATGGCTGGCTACTTGGGGCGCACCGAGAATAGCCCGTGTCTAGATGTTTCAGCTGCTATTCCCTCGCACACCCCTTCACCGATGTCTTCTGAATCCACCATCGCCGTCGTAGAAGACGACGATGACATCCGCGCCAACGTGTGCAGCTATCTTGAGCGTTCCGGTTTCGGTGCCTGGGGGGCCGAGTCGGCCGAAGACTTCTACGTGCGGTTGCTGCGCAATCGGGCAGATCTGGTGGTGGTCGATATCGGCCTGCCGGGTGAAGACGGCTTGAGCTTGGTCACGCGATTGGCGACCCAAGGGGTTCCCACGGTCTTGATGACCGCGCGCGCGGACCTGGACACCCGCATCGCCGGGCTGGATGCAGGCGCGCTGCAGTATTTCGTCAAGCCTGTGGACATGCAGGAACTCACCGCGGGCATCCGCTCGCAATTGCGCCATAAGGCGCCTCGCGCTGCAGAAGGTGAATCGCTAGCGCCTTGGCGCCTTGACCGCACTGCGGGTCGGCTGGTGGCCCCCAACCAGCAGGGTGTGGATCTGACCAGCCGCGAGTTGGAACTGCTGAGCTGCTTGATGGCCACGCAGGGCGTGCTGGTCACCAAACAAGCGCTGACGGAAGCCGTGGGCGCAGATGACGCGGAAGACGGATTTCACCGCATCGAATCCCAATTGAGCCGATTGCGCCGCAAGACGCTGGACGGCACAGGGCAGGCGTTGCCTGTGAGGGCGGTGTTCGGCAAGGGGCTGGTGTTTGTTGGTTGAAGCGAACTGATTGCGAAGCGCTGCGCAGAGGTCGTTACTCGCGCAGGCTTGTCGTAGACGGGCTTTGAATGCCAGGCGTGCAACAGGTGGCCACGAAGCCGCCGGCCGTGCGCTAGGCGGGGTGGGCTCTAGAGGTTTCAGTGGGTAGGTGACAAGAAAGCAAGGAGAAAATGGTGAGTACAAAAGATTTGTGGGCTGCCCTCCGGCGGGGTGCCCGAGGAGTGCTGCCAAATGCAAATGGAAAAGGCTTGGTGCGGAGAGCCACTTTAGGCTTGGCCGCTATCTTGCTGGCCGTTCCAGGCGCGCACGCAGGTTTCGTCAACGGCGGGTTCGAAGACAGCACCACGATGCCGCCCAACGGATGGACACATCGCACCTACACGCGAAGTGCAGTGCTGCCAGCATCTCCGCCCGTGCCCAATCCCACCACCGGTATCACGCTGGGGCAGTTGGGGCTGAGCGGCGCAGCAGTTGACAACGGTGTCAGTGCGGTGGTCACCACGCCCGTTTTCGATGTGCCTTCCACCAATCCGGGTACGCTGAGGGCTCCAAGATGGGGCAACAATGCCTTCAAGCTGAACGACCAGGGTTCAAGGCGTGCATCTTCCATCGAGCAGGTTGCCAGAATGACCGTGGCCGATGTCGATCCAATCGACAACAAAGTACATATTCGCTTCGGTATGGCGCCCGTTCTGGTGGACGGTGGTCACGGTCCTACGGAACAGCCTTATTTTTACGTTGAGGTGCGAAACATCACCAAGAACAAGGTGCTGTTCCATACCTATAACTATGCCAACCAATCGGGTGTGCCTTGGCAGACGCAGTCGGTGGGAAGTTACAAGTACACCGATTGGCAGGGGTTTGACATTTCGCCCGGCAACGGTCAGTTGGACGTGGGCGATGACGTCATCCTTATCATTTACGCCTCGAATTGCCAGCCAAGTGCTGCACAGCACGAAGCACGGGTGTACATGGACTCCGTCGGTGCCTTCATGCCAGGCTTGGCCATTGCTGCGACGGGACCATCGACAACTAAGCCAGGCGAGCAGGTCACCTACAGCTACAACTACGCCAACAACAGCGGCGTGATCGCTTTGGGTTCAAAGGTGCGCGTGGCAGCTCCCAAAACAGAGGATGGCTTGTTCACGACGTTTGTTCCGGGATCATGGCCAGCGTCTTGCACTGGCCCACACACGGGAGTTGCTCCACGGTCTGACTATCTGGAATGCGAAGTCGGGACCAATGGACTGCTCAATGACGGTCAAAGCGGCAGCTTCAATGTCACCTACACGGTGCCAGCAGGGGCCGCCACATCCGGTCCCAATGCCGTGGTCAATAACGGGGACTACGACGTGCGCTCTGATACAGCCAGCCCCTTCATCGGCCCGCTGATCAAGACGAATATCGTTCCCGCAGCAACCCCTACCACCGATCTGGGCGTGACTGTCACCAACGGAGGTGTGTCCTCCTACGCTCCTGCCGACACACCGGTCTACACGGTCACGGTGACAAACCACAGCGCTTCCGACGTATCCGGCGCCAGTGTCACCCAGACGCTGACTGGCGTAGCAGGGGGCAACTGGACCTGTACTGCGCCTGTCGGCAGCAGCGCAACCTGTGGGGCTACTGCCAACGGAGCGGGCGCCATTGCAACCAACACGGCCAACCTGCCAGCAGGCACAAGCCTGGTGTACACCTACACGGGCGGCACTCTGACGGGCGCTGGTACTCCGGCCAACACCGTTGTCACGGTGGCGCCCCCTGCAGGCACACAAGACACCCAGTCTTCCAACAACACGGCAGGCTTGAACACGTCCGTCGGCACCCTGCGTAACGTGACAGCGAACACCACGGGTCCGGGCACCGGCCACATCCTGGCAGTGCCCAGCGGCCTGGCTTGCGGCAATGCGGGTACCGCGTGCGGAACAGCGGGCACGACGCAGCCGGTGGCGCAGGGCGATGAGGTGCGGTTGACGCCAGTGGCCCATGCCGGCTCGGTGTTCAAGGGTTGGACGGGTTGCACCAGCACCAGCGGCAATGTCTGCGTGATCTCGGTGGGTGGTACCGACGTGACGGCCACGGCCGAGTTCGCCCGCGCCTACATCGTCACGCCGACGGTGCTTTCGGGCGGCACGGTGACATCGCCTGCGCCACGCCAAGTGGAAGAAGGCACGTCCACCGTGTTCAACATCACGCCCAACGCAGGCAAGACGACGTACATCCTGCCCCCTGCTTCGGGCGCGGCTTGTACTGGGGTGCTGGATACCAGCGTGTCTCCCAACACGTACACCGTGAATCCTGTCAATGCCAACTGTGGCTTTACAGTGGCTTTCACCTTCGAGCAGACCTCGTCGGTGGTGGGCGGCAATGGCACGATCAGCCCGTTGGGCGTGACCGGTCCGCTGGTTCCCGGTGCTAACAACACCGTCTACACCCTCACACCCAACGCTGGCTATTCGCCCGTGGTGGGCGGTACCTGCAAGGGCACTCAAGACATTGCAGCCAACACCTACACGGTGACCAATGAGATCACGGACTGCACGGTGATCGCCTCGTTCACCAACGACCCGGTGACGGTCACCTCTGCCGTGAACGGTGGCAATGGTACGGTGGATGCCGTTGGTACGTTCAACCTCGCCCGTGGTGGTTCCCGCACCTACAACTTCACGCCGGCCGCTGGGTTCTATCCGCTGGTAACGGGCAATTGCCCCGGCACGCTGGTGGGTAACACCTACACCGTGTCCCCAGTCAATGCGGACTGTGCATTCAGCGTGGCGTTCTCCAACCAGACCGTGAACATCACCTCTTCGGTGGCGAGTGGTACGGGCTCCATCACGCCCAGTGGCACGACCACAGTGGCGCAGGGCGGCGGCCAGACCTTTACCGCTACGCCCGGCGGTGGCAATGTCTCCGTGTTCGGCGGCACCTGCACAGGCTCGCGCAGTGGAAACCAGTTCACCGTCAGCAACGCAACGACCGATTGCGCTGTGGATGTGAAATTTGTTGCGGCAGCCAACGCCGTGACGGTGACGGCAACAGTGCCAGGCGGCAATGGGACCGTGACCACACCGGGGCAGAACGGTGCTGGCGAAACCGTGCTGGCGATTGGCGACACACGCGTCTGGACATTGACGCCTGCAACTGCGGGCATGGTGCCAACCGTCGTGGCTGGCTCGACCTGTACCGGTACGCTGAGCGCCACGGCGCCTTACACCTACACGGTGACCAACGTGGCGGCAAGCTGTGCCGTTGCGTTCGCGTTTGCCGGCGGTGCGGGTGCACAAGTGGCGTCCATTCCCACGCTGAGCGAGTGGGGCTTGATCATCTTGTCGGCCCTGATCGGCTTGGTCATGCTCGGCATGCGCCGTCGGCAGATGATTTAAGGCTTGCGGACAAGCCGAATGCCAAAGCCTTAGGCTTTGGCCTGAAACCAGCAATGCCTTCGGTATTGCTGGTTTTTTCAATAAAATTGGCTGCCAGCGCTTTACTGTAAAGCGCTGGCAGCTATGGTTTTTGTAGTAGTTGTTGAAGGGATAGCATGCAGTACGGCAAAAGCGCTATTGCGCTGTGTGTTGCGTTGGTGGTCGTGCACAGTGCCGCGCATGAGGCGGCCCCCAGCGGCAAACAAAGCGCGAAAGCGCCACCAGCGCAAAAAAAATCCCCTTTGCCTGCAAGAAAAAATGGCTTGTGGGAAGTGATGGTGCGCAGTGATGACCTCGTTTTGAAGCGTGCTGGTCAGGCAGCGCCAAGGCCGCTGACAGTGCGCCAATGCACGAGTGCAGAGACGGAATCTGTGATGCTGACGTCCATCATGCCCGGTCAAGAGGACTGCCACGACCTCAAGGTTCGTCGACGCGGAAAAGGGGGAGGCTATGACATCACATCGACATGCTATGTGCATGAGAACCGCCTGAATGCGCAGATGGAACTGCTGGGCGACCTGCAGTCTGCCTACAGCGGCAGTTTCAGTGCCACCTATCCTCAGACCCCCATACACAACACCGGCCGCATGGTGTTTGAAGGCCGATGGCTGGGCGCATGCCTGTCCGGCCAACGCCCCGGTGACATGGTGCTGCCCAATGGCGTTACGGTGAATGTTGTGGATGACCGCAAACGCGCGGAAAACCACAATCACGACCACCAGCATGGGCACCAGGGCCATAAGCACTGATAGCCGGGTGCGAGGAACATGAAAGCGGCTTTGATAAGCCGCTTTTTTCTTTGCACAAAGCCTGATCCGCCAGCAGCTTCAACCACTCTGGGCGTTTGGCGGCGGCGGGGTACTTACCACTTCAGGCCCAAGCGCACCCGCCTTGCTCGGCATTGCGCCGAGCCACAGCGAGGCAGTTTTTTACTGGCTCATCTCCAGCATGACCAACCGCCCTTCGCCCGCAGGCCAAGTCTGGCCAGTCACCTTTTCCCCATTGAACTCTGCAGTGATCGGCCTCACACCGCCCGCAGGCTTGACCTTGGCGGACGCCACACCGGCACCGGCAGGCACGCCCACGGGTGCAGCGCCGTCCAGCAGCATCTTGTCGCGCGCCGGGTCCAGATAGCCGCGAGGGCGGGTCAGGGTGACGATGGACTCGGCGCCTTTGTCGGCATCGGCGATGCGCTCGGCGCGCAGGTGGATGAGCTCGCTGCTGCGGGGGAAGCCGCTGCGGTAGATGTGTGTGGTGGCGTAGCCGGGGGCCGTGATCACGAACTCGTGCGGCACGCCGGGCTGGATGCTCAATGGGCCCCACTGGCCGTCATCTGCCACGGTCTTGCGCAGCAGAGCGTTGCCTGTGCGGGCGCCGGTGGCGGGGTTGGTGGCGTACACCTCCAGTTGGGCGCCTGCCAGCGGCAGGTTGTTGCTGAAGTTGCCGGTCTTCGGGTCCGCCGGGTTCACGCCCAGGCCAGTGATCTTGCCGTTGATCACCACCGCTTTTTCTGGCGTGATGGCCGTGGTCTGAGGTGCCTTGCCGGTGATGAAGCGGTAGGTGGCCTCAAAGGCGGCTGGCGAGTAAGACGTTTCGCGGTGGTCAATGCCAGCGATCACCACGTTGCGGGCGCCTTTGAGTTCCGGCCCTGCGGCCGTGACGTTGGTGGGCGTGCCTTTTTGGCCGATCCACTGGCCGTCGGGCTGGGCGAACTTGTCGTTCCCGTCTGAGCGGATGGTCATCCACCGCACCGGGCCGCTGACCTCGTCGCCTGCAGCATTCTTGGGGGCGTTCAGGGCTTTGAGAAAGGGACCTGTGCCCGAGAACTCATTGCCTTCGCGGAAACCCGGAATGGCCCACACGCCGTGGTTGGGCGTGCCGCCCAGAATGGCGTGGCTCACGGTCTTTTCGCCGCCGCCGTTGTAGATGTAGTTGCGAATCGCGTTGCCGCCGCGCGAGTTGCCCATCAGCACGACCTGCGTAGCGCCGGTGGCCTTGAGCACCTTGTCCACTTCGGTCTTCAGGTAGGCCATGTGCTCAGCCGCAGACGTGCGGCCGGGCTGGGGCTTGGCATCATCGTCGCGCGAGAGCGGGTAGGGCACATCAATGGCGTAGAGGCGCTCACGTGGCCAGCCGTTCGATTCGAAGCGCCACACCGTGGTTTGCCACAGGGCTGCCGTGTCGCCATTGCCGTGCACGAAGACGATGGGTGGCGCCTCAGCCAGGGTGGGCTGCGTGCTGCGGGTGGCGCAGCCTGCCAGGACCAGCGTGGTGGCGGCCGCGGTGGCCAGGAAGAACCGGCGCTGCAGCAAAAAATGGGTGTTGTTCATAGCGGGTGTCTCCAGAAAGAAAAAATGCCCGTGGATCGGTCAATCCACGAGCATGGCACGCGAGCGTTACACGGCCGCGTCAGGCAAAGACGCCAGCGGTGTCCTGCATGCGGCTGGACACCTCACCCAGGTGGTGCAGCGTGTCGCCATAGGTCATCTCCAGCTGCGTGAGCTTCTTGAAGTAGTGGCTGACGATGTATTCATCCGTCACGCCAATACCGCCATGCAGTTGCACGGCCTGCTGGCCCACAAAGCGCATGGATTGGCCCAGTTGCACCTTGGCACGCGCGATGGCACGGCGGCGTTCGTCAGCGGGGGCGCCCAGCTTCAGGCTGGCGTAGTAGCTCATCGAGCGGGCCAACTCCAGCTGCATCTTCATGTCGGCCACGCGGTGGCGCAGCGCCTGGAAGCTGGCGATGAACACGCCGAACTGCTTGCGCTGGTTCATGTATTCAACGGTGATGGCCACGGTCTTGTCCATCACGCCCACGGCCTCGGCGCAGGCGGCTGCAATGCCGGTGTCCACCGCCAGCTCCAACGCGGCCAGGCCGTCGGTGGTGACGAGCGTGGCAGGCGCATTGGCCAGCTTCACCTCTGCGGCGCGGCTGCCGTCCTGCGTGACGTAGCCCTGCGTGGTCACGCCGCTGGCGGTGCGCTCGACCAGGAACAGCGCGATCTTGCCGTCCAGCTGTGCGGGCACGATGAACGCGTCGGCCTGGTCGCCAGCCGGTACTATGCTTTTGGTAGCTGTCAGCGCACATCCACCTTGCGCTGCAGCCGCTTTTGCATCGCAAATATCCAGGCGGTAGCGCGCCTTGCGCTCCTGCTGGGCCAGCACCACCAGGGCCTCGCCGCTGGCCACGCGGGGCAGCCAGGCGTTTTGCACTTCGGCGGGTGCGTAGTGCGACAGCACGCTGCTTGCGATAAAGGCCTGTGCGATGGGCTCCAGCACGATGCCGCGGCCCAATTCCTCTGCCACCACCATCGCGTCGATCGCGCCCTGGCCCATGCCGTCGTGCGCTTCGGGCACGGTAAGGGCTGTCAGGCCCAGCTCGGCCAGTTCGTTCCAGGCAGTGCGGTCAAAACCGCCTGCGGCCACGGCAGCGCGGCGGCGCTCGAACGTGTAGCCCTTGTCCACCCACTTGCGCACGGCGTCGCGCAGCTGTTCCTGGTCGTCAGAAAAATCGAAATCCATGTTCTTGTCTCCTGGAACTTGGGATCAGCCGAGCACGGTCTGAGCCACGATATTGCGCTGCACTTCGTTGGAGCCACCGTAGATGGTGGTCTTGCGCAGGTTGAAGTAGGTCGATGCCAGCGGTGCATTGGCCGTGACGCCGCCGGGGAAGTTGCCTTGCCAGCCGGCTTCCATGGCCTCTTCGATGAAGGGCATGGCGAAGGGGCCGGCGGCCAACATCATCAGCTCGGCATAGCGCTGCTGGATCTCGCTGCCCTTGATCTTGAGCAGGCCAGCGATGTCGAGCGAGTTCTTGCCCGACTTCTCGGCCGACAGCACGCGCAGCACCAGCATTTCCAGGGCCACGATGTCCACTTCCAGCAGGGCGATCTGGTCGCGGAAGCGAACGTCGTCCCACACGCCTTCGGTCTTGGCGATGCGCTTCAAGCGCTCCAGCTCGCGCTTGCTGCGGTTCACGTCGGCGATGTTGGTGCGCTCGTGGCTCAGCAGGTGCTTGGCGTAGGTCCAGCCCTTGTTCTCTTCGCCGATCAGGTTCTCGGCGGGCACTTCGACGTTGTCGAAGAACACTTCGTTCACTTCGCACTCGCCATCCAGCAGCTTGATCGGGCGCACGGTGACGCCCTTGGACTTCATGTCCAGCAGCAGGAAGGAGATACCGGTCTGGGGCTTGCCCTCGGTGCTCGTGCGCACCAGGTTGAACATCCAGTCGCCGTGCTGGCCCAGCGTGGTCCAAGTCTTTTGGCCGTTGACGATGTAGTTGTCGCCCACGCGCTCGGCGCGGGTCTTGACGCTGGCCAGGTCCGAGCCCGAGCCGGGTTCGCTGTAGCCCTGGCTCCACCACACTTCGCCGCTGGCGATGCCGGGCAAGAAGCGCTTTTGTTGCTCGGCATTGCCAAACGCCATGATCACCGGGGCCACCATCACCGGGCCAAACGGCACGATGCGGGGCGCGCCGGCCAGTGCGCATTCCTCTTCGAACAAATGCTTTTGAACGGCTGTCCAGCCG
>JBCNOJ010000121.1:0-11225 GCA_039593925.1 Acidovorax sp. | reverse complement strand
GCGAAACGGCCACCTGCAGGGCCTTGAGCGTGTCGTCCCGGCAGTCGGGGTAGCCTGAAAAATCGGTTTCGCACATGCCGCCTACCAACGTGTGCAAGCCACGCCGGTAGCCGACGGCCGCCGCGAGCTGAAAGAACAGCAGATTGCGTCCCGGCACGAACGTGTTGGGCAGGCCGGCGGCGGTCATCTGGATCTGCGTGTCGCTGGTCAGTGCGGTATCGCTGATGCGGCCCAGCACGCTCAGGTCCAGCAGATGGTCTTCGCCCAGCCGGGCGCTCCAGGCAGGAAACCGGGCACGCAGCGATGCCAGCACCGTCTCGCGCGCCTGCAGTTCGATGTGGTGGCGCTGCCCGTAGTCAAAACCGATGGTCTCCACATGGGCAAAGTGCGTGAGGGCCCAGGCGAGGCAGGTGGTGGAGTCCTGGCCGCCAGAGAAAAGAACGAGGGCATGTCCGGTTCGCATGGGAAGTCCTTGCTTGGTGCGTGACGAAAAGGCGGGCAAAACGAAAAGTGACCCGCTGGCCACGCCGCAATGAAAAAGCCCCGCAGTGCGGGGCTTGGCGGGTACGGCGTGCCGAAGGGGGCTGCCGAGAGGCCTTGTCAGGCCATGTTGACCGCGATGAAGGCCAACAGGAACATCATGATTCCGCCCACGATGGGCAGCACGATGGGCATGAGAGGCACCACGTTTTCCACGGCGTCGGCCGCGTGGGTTTCGGTGGCGTGTGGGGTGCTGTGGTCAGACATGGTGTGTGCTCCAGGATGCTCAAAACTTGCGCAATTCTAGCGGTCAGCGTTGTGGGCGCCAAAAATAGCCCCGGAGCCCGTGCACGATCTTGGACGGGCCTCAGATCAACGCGGCCTCCATGCCCCCCGCGCGCAGCCGCTCCAGCACTTCGTCCACATGGGTCTTGCTGCGCGTCTGCAGCACGAGTTCAATTTCCACGTTCTGGGCTGCCAGCATGGTGAAGGCGCGCTGGTGGTGCACCTCTTCGATGTTGGCGCCTGCGTCGGCCACGGTGGCTGTGATCCGCGCCAGCACGCCCGGCACGTCGCGCGCGCTGACCTTGATGCGCGCCAGGCGCCCCGAGCGCACCATGCCACGCTCGATGATGGCGGCCAGCAGCAGCGGGTCGATATTGCCGCCGCACAGCACAAGCCCCACGCGCTTGCCCTTGAAGCGCTCGGGGTGGCGCACCAGCGCGGCCAGCCCGGCAGCGCCCGCGCCTTCCACCAGGGTCTTTTCAATTTCGAGCAGCATCAGCACGGCCTGCTCGATGTCGCCTTCGTCCACCAGCACCAAGTCGTCCACCAGGTTTTTGATGATCTCCTGCGTGATCTTGCCCGGCGTGCCCACGGCAATGCCCTCCGCGATGGTGGAGGTGCCCTGTGGGTGCTGCGTGCCCTTGATGGCATTCACCATGGCCGGGAAACGCGCGGTTTGCACGCCCACGACCTCGATGCCCGGCTTGATTGCCTTGGCGGCCGTGGCCACCCCAGAGATCAACCCGCCGCCGCCCACGGCGATCACCAGCGTGTCCAGCTCGGGCACGGCCTGCAGCATCTCCAGGCCCAGCGTGCCCTGGCCAGCGGCCACGCCTTCGTCGTCGTAGGGGTGCACAAAGGTCAGCTTTTGCGTGTCGGCCAGCGCATAGGCGTGGGCGCGCGCTTCTTCCAGCGTGTCGCCGTGCAGCACCACCTCGGCACCAAAGCCGCGCGTGCGCTCCACCTTCACGCCGGGCGTAAAACGCGGCATCACGATCACCGCGCGCAGGCCCAGGCGCTGTGCGTGGTAGGCCACGCCTTGCGCGTGGTTGCCAGCGCTCATCGCAACCACGCCGCGCGCACGCTCTTCTTCGGACAGCAGGGTGAGCCGGTTGCAGGCGCCACGCTCCTTGAAAGAGGCGGTGAACTGCAGGTTCTCAAATTTGAGGAACACCTGCGCGCCCACGATCTGTGAGAGCGTCTTGGATTCGACACAAGGGGTGTCCAGCACCTGGCCTTGTAAGCGGGTGGCGGCGTCGCGGATGTCTTGAAGGGTCAGCATGGCGCCATTGTGGCGCAGTCCTGCCACGGCGCGAAGGTGGAAAGAATGCAAGACAAAATCGGCTTTAGCGCTTATCCATCAAGCGCTAATAGCTATCGAAATGTGAGTCCTTGTGGCGACCCAGTCTGGCGGGGCTCATGAAAGGCGCATTGCACAGAGGCCGGCGCGCTGATCTGGGCGCCTCACGCTGTCCTACGTGCGTGATCATTGGGCCGCTGTAGGGTGGTGGGCGTGTCTTTAGCCCATTCCCACTCCCTGTCCTTGTTGTCCTTCTCGTTTTCAACTGGGCCAGCTATTCATCGCCGACATCAGCCGCAGCTTCGGGCCGCGCTTCACACCCACCTCTCCAGGCTGCAACGAGCTTTGCACCTGCGACGCGCGGGCGTCGCGTTTGCGCTGGGGCTGTCGCTGGGCTGGGCCAGTGGGGCTGGCAGTGCGCGAGCCCAAGGGCCTGCGGGCCCCAGCGCGCCAGAGGCGGTTGCGCTGCAGGTGCTGCCCGCGCTGGCGCCGGCCACCGCGCCGGTATGGACAGAGCTGCTCAAAGCCGAGCTGGCGGTGCTGGCAACACGGCACACCGCAGGCGTGGGTGTGTATGTGCGCGATCTGGACAGCGGGGCCGTGGCGTCCCACCGCGGCGAAGAACGCTGGTACCTGGCCTCCATGGTGAAGGTGCCTGTGGCCATGGCGGTGCTGCGCGCGGTGGAGCGGGGGGATTTCACGCTCAGCACCACGCTCAGGCTGCGCGCCGCCGACTACGTGGACGGCGCTGGCCCCACCAATGCGCGCCCGGTGGGGGCTGCGCTCAGTGTGCGCTACCTCATTGAACAGATGATCGTTCACAGCGACAACACTGCCAGCGACATGCTCATCGACCTGGTGGGCGTGCATGCCGTGAATGCGCTGGTGCAGGAGCTGGTGCCCCTGGGCCTGGAGCGCATCACCACGCTGGCCGATGTGCGCCGCCATGCCTATGGCTACCTCACACCCGAAGCCGCGCACCTTTCAGGCCCGGACTTTCTGGTGCTCAAGCAACAGCGCAACGATGCCGAGCGCATGCAGGCATTGGCCCGGTTGCTGCGTGTGTCACCGGCCACTTTCCAGCGCGCGAGCGTGGGCGAGGCGTTCGAAGCCTACTACGCCAGCGGCCTGAATTCAGGCCGGCTGGACGCCTACGCCGACCTTCTGCAGGCCCTGGTGGACGGCCGGGCGTTGGGCCCTGCGCACACCCGTTACCTGCTTCAGGTGATGGAGCGGGTGCAGACGGGCAAGGGCCGCATCGTTGCCGGGCTGCCGGCCTCTGCACGGTTTGCCCACAAAACAGGCACCCAGCGCGCACGCACCTGCGATGCCGGGCTCATCACCGTGCCGCGGCTGGGGCACGACCAGCGTGTGCTGGTCGTGGCCTGCACGCGCGGTGAGCTGTCTACCACGCGCTCCGATGCCGTCCTGCGGGATGTGGGCGCTGCGCTGTGCACCTCCGGTTTGTTAACCCACGGAAACCCCCATGACCCCCAGTGCCGCCTTTCTGCGCACGCTGTGCCTCGCGCTGAGCCTGACCGCGACTAGCCTGGCGACCCACGCCGAGGCTTGGCGCGACACGCTGCGCAGCGAGATCGAGCGCATCGACAAAGCCACGCCCGGCCAGTTGGGTGTGTACGTCAAACGCCTGGACAGCGGCGAAAGCATGTCGTATCAGGCAGACCGGCCCTGGTACCTCGGCTCCTCAGCCAAGCTGCCGGTGGCCATTGCGGTGCTGCAGGAGGTGGAGGCTGGCCGCATCCGCCTGGACCAGACAGTCAAGCTGCAGGACACCGACAAGATCGACGGCTCCGGCAATGTGGTGTGGCAGCCCATAGGCACCACCTACCGCGTGGACGAACTGCTCAAACGCATGCTCATGGAGAGCGACAACACGGCGGCCAACATGCTCATCCGCACCGTTGGTGAAGACGCTTTGCAGCACCGCGCCCGCCACTATCTGGGCCCCAAGGGCTTTGTGCGCATCACCAACTTCGTGCAGGTGCGCAAAGAGGTCTACGGCGAACTGTATCCCGATGCCCGCACGCTGAGCAACCAGCAGCTCGTGGAGCTGGCATCCGCCCAGTTGGGCCCGCCGCGCGTCGACAAACTCGTGCGCATGCTCTCCATCACCAAATCAGACCTGCACTCCAAGACCATGGAAGAGGCGTATGCGCGCTACTACGCACGGCAACTAAACAGCGCGCCGCTGACGGCCTACGGCGACATGCTGGAGCGCCTTGTTACCGGCCGCATGGTGACACCGCAGCACCTGCAGCGCTTGTTCACCGACCTCAAGTACGACACCTACGACGCCTACCGCCTGGAAAAAGGCCTGCCCCGCACGGCCCGCTTCATCCACAAAACCGGCACCCAGCTCGGCCGCGCCTGCCACATGGGCGTGATCAACCCGCAGGACGGAGGGCGCAAAGCGGTGGTGGTGACCACCTGTGCCGAAGGCCTGGATGAGCACCGCGATGCGGCGCGGGCGTTTGAACAGGTGGGGCGGGCGATTGCGCAGGCGTTGCTGAAAGATGCCGAATCAGGCCCTGCCAAGCCATGAGTCATGACCCCTGACTGCAGGGGCGGGTCGGGCTGAAGGCCAGACTCGGGGCGTTGGCGGCGTGTTAGCCCGCCGCCCCCTGCACGCACACCCTCAACACCTCCGCCCCATACGCCTCCAGCTTCTTTGCGCCCATGCCGCTGATGCCCTGCAGGTCGTCGAGCGACTGCGGATTGCGTTCGGCAATCGCGGCCAGTGTGGCGTCGTGGAAGATCACGTAGGCGGGCAGGTTGTGCTCGCGTGCCACCTCGGCGCGCCAGGACTTGAGGTTGATGAAACGCACCTGCGCATCCGGCCCCAGGTTGGCGGCGGCTGCGGGCGGCGCGCTGCCGGTGCCTTTGCGGGTGCGCGCGCGTTTGGCGGGGGCGGCGCTGATCGACTCGCGCAGCTGCACCGGCACCTCGCCCTTGAGCACGGCGCGCGAGCCCTCGGTGAGGCACAGGGTGTCAAAGCTGTGGCCGCTCTCCAGCATCACCTTCTGCAGGCCGAGGGCGCCGGTGGCGATGAGCTGGCGCAGCACGCCGCGCAGCTGGGGCTCGGTCAGGTCCGCGCCAATGCCAAATGTGGAGACTTTGTCGTGCCCGAACTGTGCGACCTTCTCGGTCTTCTTGCCGCGCAGGATGTCCATGATGTGCCCCGTGCCAAAGCTGATGCCGCTGGCCTGGTTCACGCGGTAGATGGTGGACAGCAGTTTGCGCGCCGCGTCGGTCGCATCCCATACGGCGGGTGGGTTCAGGCAGTTGTCACAGTTGCCGCAGGGCGTGGACTGCTCGCCAAAGTAGGCCAGCAGACGCACGCGGCGGCAGTCGGTGGCCTCGGCCAGGGCAAGCAGCGCGTCGAGCTTGCCGCGCAGCGCCTGCTTGAACTCCTCGCCCGCCGGGCTCTCGTCGATCATGCGGCGCTGGTTGACCACGTCGTTGAGGCCATAGGCCATCCAGGCATCGGCGTTCAGGCCGTCGCGGCCCGCGCGACCCGTCTCCTGGTAATAGCCTTCGATGTTCTTGGGCATGTCCACGTGCGCCACAAAACGCACGTCGGGCTTGTCGATGCCCATGCCGAAAGCAATGGTGGCCACCATGACAATGCCTTCCTCGCGCAGAAAGCGGTCCTGGTTGTGCTGGCGCACCTTGGTGTCCAGCCCTGCGTGGTAGGGCAGGGCTGTGAGGCCCGCGTCGCACAGGGTCTGGGCCAGCTCTTCCACGCGCTTGCGCGACTGGCAATACACCACGCCCGCCTCGCCCGCATGCTCGCGCTCGATGAAGCGCAGCAGCTGCGTGGTGACGTCTTTTTTCTCTTCGATGCGGTAGCGGATGTTGGGCCGGTCAAAGCTGCTGATGAACAGCCGCGCGTCTTCCAGCTGCAACCGCTCGATGATGTCGGCGCGCGTGAGGTTGTCGGCCGTGGCGGTGAGCGCGATGCGCGGCACGCCCGCATAACGCTCGTGCAGCACGGTGAGCGCGCGGTACTCGGGGCGGAAGTCGTGGCCCCACTGGCTCACGCAATGTGCTTCGTCAATCGCAAACAGCGACAGGTGCCCGCCCTGGTACAGGCTGTCGAGCAGGCCCAGAAAGCGCGGTGTGTTCAGCCGCTCAGGGGCGGCGTACAGCAGCGTGATGGCGCCCGTCTGGAGGCGGAATTCCACATCCTGCGCTTCGTCAAAACTCAGCGTGGAGTTCAAGAAGGCCGCGTCCACCCCGGCCTCGTGCAGCGCGCCCACCTGGTCGTGCATCAGCGCGATCAGCGGCGAGATCACGATGGTCACCCCGCGCCCCTGCCGCTGGCGCACGATGGCCGGCACCTGGTAGCACAGCGACTTGCCGCCGCCCGTGGGCATGAGCACCAGCGCGTCGCTGCCCGCAATCACATGCTCGACGATGGCCTGCTGGGGGCCGCGAAACTCCTCGTAGCCAAAGACATCCTGCAAAACCGATTGGGCAGGCGACAGCGCGGAAGACAGACGGGAAGACAAGCGGTGACTCTGAATTTGATAGCTGCTAGCGCTTATCCATAAAGCGCTAGAGGCTGATTTGACTGATATTTCTTGGCGGGCGTGCCGCTGGCGAAGCGCGTATTGTGCGCCGGGTGCTGCGCCCCGCGTGGCGGCGCAAGGATTCGGCGGCAGCGCGCCCTGCGCCCGCCTGTGCCATCGGGCCGTGCGCCCGTTTGCCGCGGTGCGGTGGCAGGATGGGCACGGCACGAAAAAAAGCCGGCCCCTGAGTGCCGGCTGTTTTTACAGGGCGCTGTCTGGCTCAGTAGCGGCCACCGCCGTAACCGCCGTTGCCATAGCCCACGTCGGAGCGTGTGCTGGCGCGATAGCCCTGCCCGCCATTGCCTCCGGCGCTGCGGCTGTCTTCGCGGGGGCGTGCCAGGTTGACCACAATCGTGCGGCCATCCACCGAAACGCCGTGCAGCGCAGAGATGGCCGCCTGGGCCACTTCGGCGTTGGCCATTTCAACAAACCCGAAGCCTTTGGAGCGGCCGGTTTCGCGGTCCATCATGACCTTGGCGGAGGAGACATCGCCGAATTCGGCAAAGTTGCTTTCCAGGCTGGAATCGGTCACGGAGTAGGGCAGGTTGCCCACGTAGATCTTAGTCTTGGTACTCATGGAGGAGCCTTTCTGAAGAATGGTGGCATGCCGACGACGGCGCGCCGTGGGGAGACGGTTTTGCGAACAGGAATGGCGCAACCGGGCGAGGTTCGGGGTGTGTGTTGCGTGCGCTGCCGTGCGTTGTGTCAGCACGCAGGCGGGTGCGCCATGCTCGCTTGCAGCCACCCTTGGGTGACGGCAAAAAGCCGTGCGGCTTCGCGCGAGGCAAACAGCTTGTCAAAGCGGAACACGCGGCAATAGCTGCCGTTGCCTTGGGATCGGTGGACGGAAAACGAGGCGCGGAAGAAGCGGCCGCAGTCTGTCGGGTGTGTCGCGGGCGAAACGACGAACGGGCCCATGGAAATGGCTGTCTGTGAAATAGGGTGCAATCAGTCTGTAAGGCAAGCACTAACTAGGCACCTGCGTGAGCATCGAAAGGACTCGGTGGGCTGCAGCTCGACAGATCCACTGGGGCGGCAAAGGCCGCAAAGATCAACCTGCAGCGGGCGGCGGGTTGCGCCGGGGTGCAGGCGTTGCGGTAGCAGCCCTGGTCAGGAGGCACCACTGCAACGGCGCTCATTATATTGCAATCTGTAATTTGGCGCTTGATCCATATTCTTGGAGGTTTTAAAAGAGCACAACTCCGGCGCGCCAAATTCGCTGCGCACAGGCTTGTCCACACCCCCCGGGCCCGGCTGAAATGGCCCGGCTTTCTACAATAGAGGGTTATGCAAGCCCTCCACTACACGCGCGCCGCGCAACTGCCCGACATCCTTGCCCAACGCATCGTCATCCTCGACGGCGCCATGGGCACCATGATCCAGCGCTTCAAGCTGGGCGAGGCGCAGTACCGGGGCGAGGGCTACACCGGCCCCGATGGCGCGGGCGACCGCTTCAAGGACTTTCCGCGCGATGTGAAGGGCAACAACGAGCTGCTCAGCATCACACGCCCTGACGTGATCCGCGACATCCATGAGCGCTACCTGGCTGCTGGCGCCGACCTCATCGAGACCAACACCTTCGGCGCGACGACCATTGCGCAGGAGGACTACAAGATGGCCGACCTTGCGCGCGAGATGAATCTCAAATCCGCCCAGTTGGCGCGCGCCGCCTGCGACAAATACAGCACGCCCGACAAGCCCCGCTTTGTGGCCGGCGCCCTGGGGCCCACGCCCAAGACGGCCAGCATCAGCCCCGACGTGAATGATCCCGGCGCGCGCAATGTGGACTTCGAGCAGCTGCGCGCTGCGTACTACGAGCAGACCGAGGCGCTGGTCGAAGGCGGCTCTGACGTGCTGCTGGTAGAGACCATCTTCGACACGCTGAATGCCAAGGCCGCGCTGTTCGCGATTGACGAGTACTTTGAAAAGAGCGGCGAGCGCCTGCCGCTCATCATCAGCGGCACCGTCACCGACGCCTCGGGCCGCATCTTGTCGGGCCAGACCGTGACCGCCTTCTGGCACAGCGTGCGCCACTCGCGCCCGCTCGCCATCGGCCTGAACTGCGCCCTGGGCGCCACGCTGATGCGCCCCTACATCCAGGAGCTGAACCGCGTGGCCGAGGACACGTTCATCAGCTGCTACCCCAACGCCGGCCTGCCCAACCCCATGAGCGACACCGGCTTTGATGAAACGCCCGAGATCACCAGCCGCCTGGTGCACGAGTTCGCGGCCGAGGGCCTGGTCAACATCCTGGGCGGTTGCTGCGGTACCACGCCAGACCACATTGGCGCGATTGCCAAAGTGGTGGAAAACGTGCCCACGCGCAAAATGTTCTATCCCGCCGAAGCCTGATGCATAGCCGGGGATGCAGTGCCCAGAATTTGAATCGAATTGGCCTGTAGCGCTTATCCAATAAGCGCTAGCAGCTATAAAAATAATAGTCCATGTCGTGATTGCCGTACCGACGCAGTGCGGCAACCATTGCTGTCCAGCGGTCCATGCGGCAATCTAGCGCCCACCCCGCGCTGGCGCTCCCGCACCGCTAGCCACCCCAAGCCCACTCTTCCCCATGCCCGATACCGCCACCCTGCCCGACACCGTTGATGCCGCAGAACACGCCGCCGCAGCGGCTGCCAAGGCTGCCGCCCACGCCGCGCTCAAGCTCGAAAAGCGCCTGGTGCGCCAGGTGGCCCAGGCCATTGGCGACTTTGGTCTCATCGAAGACGGCGACAAAGTCATGGTGTGCGTGTCGGGCGGCAAAGACAGCTACGGCCTGCTCGACGTGCTGCGCATGCTGCAGCAGCGCAACGGCAACAAGTTCGAGCTGATCGCCGTCAACCTCGACCAGAAGCAGCCCGGCTTTCCGGCCCATGTGCTGCCCGAGTATTTGACGCAGGTGGGCGTGCCCTTCCACATCGAAACGCAGGACACCTACAGCGTCGTCAAAGAGCACATCCCCGAAGGCAAGACCATGTGCAGCCTCTGCAGCCGCCTGCGCCGGGGCATCTTGTACCGCGTGGCCGACGAGCTGGGTGCCACCAAGATCGCACTGGGCCACCATCGCGACGACATGCTGCAGACCTTCTTTTTGAACATGTTCTTTGGCGGCAAGCTCAAGGGCATGCCGCCCAAGGTGCAAAGCGACCGGGGTGACCACCTCATCATCCGCCCCCTGGCCTACGTGGCCGAGGACGACCTCACGCGCTGGGCCGAACACCGCCAGTTCCCCATCATCCCCTGCACCCTGTGCGGCAGCCAGGAGAACCTGCAGCGCAAGCAGATCGGCCAGATGCTGCGCGACTGGCAGCAGCTGTACCCCGGCCGCATCGAGAACATGGCCGTGGCGCTGCGCAACCTGGTGCCTTCGCACTTCATGGACACGCGCCAGTTCGAGTTCAAGGGCCTGGTGCCTAACGGCGTGGCCAATGCTGACGGCGACAAGGCGTTCGATGCCGAAGAGTTTCCTGCGCAGGCGGTGGGCATGCTCGGCGGCCTGCCGCTGATGCCGCGTTGAAGCTGGCGCGCCCCGACTGCCATGGTTTCACAGACCGCATTTCTCCAACCGTTCAGGCTGAGCCTGTCGAAGCCCGGTGCCAGCCTTCGACAGGCTCAGGCCGAACGGGTGTTGGTGGATTGATGCTGCCCTTATTCAGATTCCGAGGTACCCCATGACCACCCTCAAAGCCCCCGAACTCCTCCTGCCCGCCGGCTCGCTCGACAAGATGCGCGCCGCCTACGACTTTGGCGCCGACGCCGTGTACGCAGGCCAGCCGCGCTACAGCCTGCGCGCCCGCAACAACGAGTTCCGCCTGGAGCAGATCAAGCAAGGCATTGACGAGGCGCACGCACGCGGCAAGAAGTTCTTTGTGACCAGCAACCTGATTGCGCACAACGACAAGATCCGCACCTACCTGCGCGACATCGAGCCCGTGATCGACTGCAAGCCGGATGCGCTCATCATGGCCGACCCCGGCCTCATCATGATGGTGAAGGAGAAGTGGCCGGAGACGGAGATCCACCTGTCCGTGCAGGCCAACACCACCAACTGGGCCACGGTGAAGTTCTGGCAGAAGATGGGTGTGTCGCGCATCATCCTCTCGCGCGAGCTTGCCCTGGACGAGATCGAAAAAATCCGCCAGGAATGCCCCGACATGGAGCTGGAAGTGTTTGTGCACGGCGCGCTGTGCATTGCGTACTCGGGCCGCTGTCTGCTCAGCGGCTACTTCAACCACCGCGACCCCAACCAAGGCACCTGCACCAACGCCTGCCGCTGGAACTACGCCACGCACGACGCCGACATCGACCCCACCACGGGCGAAGCCATTGCGCAGAAGATGGAAGGCGACTTCAACTTCGAGGCCGCGCAGCAAAAGGCCGAGCAATCGTTCTCCACCACCGGCAGCGGCCAGCGCCACCCCAAGGCCGACAAGGTCTACCTGATCGAAGAAGCAGGCCGCCCCGGCCAGCTCATGCCCATCATGGAAGACGAGCACGGCACCTACATCATGAACAGCAAGGACCTGCGCGCGGTGGAGCATGTGGCGCGCCTCACGCAGATCGGTGTCGAT
>JBCNOJ010000120.1:0-11245 GCA_039593925.1 Acidovorax sp. | reverse complement strand
CATACAAGGCCAACTGGCGCTGCACGCTCTCGCTCTCGTCCTGCAGCGACCGCTGCCAGGCCCACTGCCCGGCCACGAACATGCTGGCCAGCATGCCGCCGAGCAGGATCAGCACAGTCCAGAATTTTCTAAAACGGGGCGTTGTCATGGGCAGAAAGGGGGGGACGGGTGAGCCCCGGTGGGCGAGAGGGGGCATGCTGAGTGTGCCGCAGGCGCTCTCAGGGCGGGCTGTCGGCTAAGTATTTACCCTAGGTTGGGGCGCGGGCTGCCCTATGGCGGTGCCGGGGACTAATACCAATAGGTTATCTGCACAAAAAGCGTGCAGCGGTACAAACGGCACCCTCGACGCACCCCGCTGGCCCGCAACCCATTTCGTCAGGCTCTGGTGGTGTGCTGTCCCCATGATTTCTGGAGACCCTTCGTATGCATGCCATTCCTGCCCAGGCCGCCCATCCCGTGCGTTTGCCGTTTTACCGCCAGCTGTACTTCCAGGTGGTCGTCGCCATCATCCTGGGCGTGCTGCTCGGCCATTTCGAGCCCGCCTATGGCGCCGCGCTCAAGCCGCTGGGCGATGCGTTCATCAAGCTCATCAAGATGATCATTGCGCCGGTGATCTTTCTGACCATCGTGACCGGCATCGCGGGCATGTCGCAGCTCTCCACAGTCGGCCGAGTGTTCGGCAAGGCCATGGCGTATTTCCTCACCTTCTCCACGCTGGCGCTGGTGGTCGGCCTGGTGGTGGCCAACGTGATGCAGCCGGGCGCGGGCATGCACATCAATCCGGCCGACCTGGACCAGAAGGAAGTCAGCACCTACGTGGCCAAGTCGCACGACATGACGCTGACCGGCTTCGTGATGGACATCATTCCCAAGACGCTGGTGAGTCCCTTTGTGGGCGACAACATCCTGCAGGTGCTGCTGGTGGCCGTATTGTTCGGCGTGGCGCTGGCCCTGTCCGGCAACAGCGGCAAGCCCGTGCAGGCCTTCCTTGAATCGCTGACGGTGCCTGTGTTCAAGGTGGTCAACATCGTCATGAAGGCCGCCCCCATCGGCGCGTTCGGAGCCATGGCGTTCACCATCGGCAAGTTCGGCCTGGGCTCGCTGCTCAATCTGGCCGAGCTGGTCGCCACGTTCTACATCACCTCGCTGCTGTTCGTGCTCGTGATCCTGGGCGCCGTCGCCAAGGCTTGCGGCTTCTCGGTCATCAAGCTCATCAAGTACCTTAAGGCCGAGCTGCTGCTGGTGCTGGGCACCTCGTCGTCCGAATCCGCCCTGCCGTCGCTGATGGAAAAGATGGAAAAGGCCGGCTGCAAGAAGTCGGTGGTGGGGCTGGTCGTGCCTACGGGCTACTCGTTCAACCTGGACGGCACCAACATCTACATGACGCTGGCGGCCCTGTTCATCGCCCAGGCCACCGACACGCACCTCACGCTCGGCCACCAGATTGCGCTGCTGCTCGTCGCCATGCTGTCGTCCAAGGGCGCGGCGGGCGTGACCGGCGCCGGCTTCATCACCCTCGCTGCCACCCTGGCAGTGGTGCCCGAAGTGCCCGTGGCCGGCATGGCGCTGATCCTGGGTGTGGACCGTTTCATGAGCGAATGCCGCTCGCTGACCAACTTCATCGGCAACGCCGTGGCCACGGTGGTCGTCTCGCGCTGGGAAAACGCGCTGGACTACGACCGCCTGAATGCTGCGCTGGACGGCGAGCCGCTGCCCCTGCCTGCGGCGGCGCCTGCCCACGCAGCGTCCGAATTGCCTGTGGGCGTGGTGCCTGGCGCAACGGCCTGAGGGATGACTGTGGCCCTGGCGACGGTCAGGGCCACAGCAGCCGACCCCAAGACGCTGCCCTATCGGTGCATTGGGGCATGGCGTCACCGGGGCGGACACCGATCACACAGCGGCGCAGTCTCTGCAAGGGCTGCGCCGCTGTTTCTTTGTGCTCATCTATTGATAGCTGTTGGCGCTTGATGGTAGAGCGCTGGAGGCGATTTTGGCTTGAAATCGTGCAGCAGGTTGGTGTTCTGGTGCCTTGCAGCTAGGATCGCGCACACACCGATTGCGCCAACCCTTGCCGCCTGGAGATTCCGCCATGACCACCGAAGCCCTGCTGGCTTACGCCCATTTTCTTGCCATCCTCACCATGACCGTCTTTTTGGCGAGCGAAGCCGCGCTGTGCCGCAAGGAGTGGATCAACCCTGCCGTCGTGGAGCGCCTGGCGCGTGTGGACATGGTCTACGGCATCGCCGCCATCGCCGTGTTGGCTACGGGGCTCGCGCGCACCTGGTGGGGCATGAAGGGGGCAGGCTGGTATTGGTCGCAACCCTTGCTGCACGCCAAGGTCACGCTGTTCGTCATCGTTGGCGTGATCTCCATCGTGCCCACCGTGCGTTTTCTTCGCTGGCGCAAAGCACTGCGCGCCACGGGCGCGTTGCCCACCGACGCCGAAATCCGCAGTACCCGCCGCCTGGTGATGATCGAGGCGCACCTGGTGGCCGTCATCCCGCTGCTGGCCGTGTTCCTGGCGCGCGGCGTGGGCACGCGCTGACAAACAAAAGCCCCGCAGACCGGCTGGGGCTGCGGGGCTTGAAGCGGCTTGGCCGGTGGGGGCTCAGCCCTTGTTGCTCAGGCATTCCTTCATGAAGGCTTTGCGCTCGTCGCCCTTTTTGTCCTTGGCGTCGGCGTTGCAGGTCTTCATCTTGGTTTGCTGCTTTTCCTGCTTGCTGGCGGATAGGCAATCCTTCATGAAGGCCTTACGCTCGTCGCCCTTGAGGTCCTTGGTCTTGGCGTCGGCATTGCAAGTGGCCATCTTGCTTTGCTGCGCCGTGGGGGCCTTGGCCGGGGCGGAAGCTGCAGCGGCCGGTGCATCGGCGGCGTGGGCGGTTGCCAGCGAAAGGGCCAGGCCAGTGGCGGCCATCAAGGAAAGCAGTTTCTTCATGTAATGCTCCTGCAGTAGGAATGAAAAGCCCCGGGAGAACGGTTCCCCGCAAAGGGCTGTTCAGCATAACGCCGCGGGCCGCCGGGCGGATGACGGCCGCCCCGTAGAATCCGCGCATGCTCTCCGTCAAACAGGAATTGCTCGCGGCGCTCGCCGGCGAGCTGGAAAAATTGTCGCCCGGCACCGCCGGGCGTGCTGCTTTTGAATCGCCCAAGGTGGCCGCGCACGGCGATTTCGCCTGCACCGCCGCCATGCAGCTGGCCAAGCCGCTCAAGCTCAACCCGCGCGCGCTGGGCGAGCAGCTCAAGGCCGCGCTGGAAGCCACCCCCGCCTTCCAGCGCTGGGTGTCGGCCATCGAAATCGCGGGCCCCGGCTTTCTGAACATTCGCCTTCAACCCGCTGCCAAGCAAGAGGTGGTGCGCGAGGTGCTGGCTGCTGGCGACCGCTTTGGGTACCAGCCCGGCAACGGCCAGCAGGTGCTGGTCGAGTTCGTCTCCGCCAACCCCACCGGCCCGCTGCACGTGGGCCACGGCCGCCAGGCAGCCCTTGGCGATGCGATCTGCAACCTGTTCAGCACCCAGGGCTGGAAGGTGCACCGCGAGTTCTATTACAACGATGCGGGCGTGCAGATCGACACGCTGACCAAGAGCACGCAGCTGCGCGCCAAGGGCTTCAAGCCCGGCGACGAGTGCTGGCCCACCGGCAGCGACAACCCGCTGGCCAAGAACTTCTACAACGGCGACTACATCGCCGACATCGCCGAGGCCTTCAAGGCCAAGGCCACGGTGAAGGCCGACGACCGCGAGTTCACGGCCAATGGCGATGTCGATGATTACGACAACATCCGCCAGTTCGCGGTGGCCTACCTGCGCAACGAGCAGGACAAGGACCTGCAGGCCTTCAACCTCCAGTTCGACGAGTACTACCTGGAGTCGAGCCTGTACACCAGCGGCCGCGTCGAGGCCACGGTGAACAAGCTCATTGCCAACGGCAAGACCTACGAGCAGGACGGCGCGCTGTGGCTCAAGAGCACCGACTACGGCGACGACAAAGACCGCGTCATGCGCAAGCAGGACGGCACATACACCTACTTTGTGCCCGACGTGGCCTATCACATCGCCAAGTGGGAGCGCGGCTTCACCAAGGTCGTCAACATCCAGGGCACAGACCACCACGGCACCATCGCCCGCGTGCGCGCGGGCTTGCAGGCGGCCGATGTGGGAATCCCGCAGGGCTACCCCGACTACGTGCTGCACACCATGGTGCGCGTGGTCAAGGGCGGCGAAGAGGTCAAGATCAGCAAGCGCGCGGGCAGCTACGTCACGCTGCGCGACTTGATCGAGTGGACCAGCAAGGACGCGGTGCGCTTCTTCCTGCTCAGCCGCAAGCCCGACACCGAATACACCTTCGATGTGGACTTGGCCGTCGCGCAGAACAACGACAACCCAGTCTATTACGTGCAGTACGCCCATGCCCGCATCCAGTCGGTGCTGCGCGCCGCCTTGGCTCATGCTCGCGGTGACAATCCGAGCGTGTCTGGTGGGCAGCTCGAAAAGCTATCCACGGCAGAAGCGCTGAGTGAAGTCGGTGGGCAGGTCAGCGACGCTACTCTCGCCAAGGTCTGCGACTTGCTCGATCTCGGTGCTGCTGATCTTTCTCCACTTGGAGGCCCGCAGGCCCAGGCGCTGATGCTGCAGCTGGCCAAGTACCCCGAGATGCTCACGGCCGCCGCCGAGGGCGAGGCGCCGCACGATGTGACCTTCTACCTGCGCGACTTGGCCGCCAGCTACCACAGCTACTACGACGCCGAACGCATTCTTGTGGACGACGAGGTGGTGAAGAAGGCCCGCCTGGCCCTCGTCGCCGCCACGGCGCAGGTATTGCACAATGGCCTGGCTGTGCTGGGCGTGTCGGCCCCGGCCAGAATGTAAGCAATTACTCGCACTATGAAAAAGCAACAGACGGGCGGAACCATCATCGGCTTCATCGTCGGGGTCATCGTGGGCCTGGGCGCTGCCTTGGCCGTGGCCGTGTACGTGACCAAGGTGCCAGTGCCCTTTCTCAACAAGGGTGGTGGCCGTGGCGCCGACATGGATGCCGCCGAATCGCAAAAGAACAAGAACTGGGACCCCAACTCGCCGCTGTATGGCCGCAACCCGGCCCGTCCGGTGACACCGGCCACGGGCGATGTGGCCTCGGCCCCAGCGCCTGCCGCCACCCCTGCGCCCGCAGCGCCAGAAGTGCGCGCTGCAGCATCCGCACCCAAGCCTGCGGCCAGCAAGCCCGACGCCAAGGCCGAAACCCGGCCGGGTGCCGACCCGCTGGGCGACCTGGCCGTGGCACGCGCCGCGGCCAGTGGCAATGTGGACCCGTTCGACTATTTTGTGCAAGCGGGTGCCTTCCGCACCCAGCAAGATGCTGATGCGCAACGCGCCAAGCTGGCCATGCTGGGTTGGGAAGCCCGGGTGAGTGAGCGCGAACAAAATGGCCGCGCCGTATTCCGCGTGCGCGTGGGCCCGTTTTCCAAACGCGACGACGCAGAGCGCATCAAGGAAAAGCTCGACGGCGCCGGAATGGATTCGGCGCTGGTGCGTGTGCAGCGCTAGTGTGTTGGCCGCCGCAGGTGCCCGGCTGGCGGCGTTCTGAACTTTTTAAAGGGGCATGGCTCACATCCCCCAGACCAGTAAGAGGAGAGTCTTTGTCATGAAACGCCGTGAGTTTTCTTTGTCCGCCGCTTCTGCGGTGGCCGCATCCGCCCTGACGCTGCCAGTGGCCAACCCCGCAATGGCACAGGCCCGCCAGTTCAAGGAAGGCAAGGACTACCGGCGGCTGGACAAGCCGGTGACGCCAGATGCCCCCGCCGGCAAGGTCGATGTGATCGAGTTCTTCTGGTACAGCTGCCCCCACTGCAACGCCTTCGAGCCCTCGCTGGAAGCCTGGATCAAGGCCGCGCCCAAAGACCTGAGCATCCGCCGCATCCCCGTGGCCTTCAACGCCAGTTTTGTGCCACAGCAAAAGCTGTACTTCACGCTGGAAGGCATGGGCAAGCTCGATGAGCTGCATGCCAAGGTGTTCCGCGCGATCCACGTCGAAAAGCTCAAGCTGGCCAAGGACGATGAAATCCTGGCCTGGGTGACCAAGCAAGGCGTGGACGCAGCCAAGTTCAAGGAGATCTATGGCTCGTTCTCGGTGTCCAACCAAGTCCGCCGGGCTGCGCAACTGCAGGACGCCTACGGTGTGGAAGGTGTGCCTTCGATGGGCGTGGCTGGAAAGTATTACACCGATGGCACGATGGCTGGCAGCATGCAAACGGTGCTGCTGGTGGTGGACCACCTCACTGCCACCGCCCGCAAAGGCTGATTTTTGCCAACCGCCCTGCGGGGCGCCCGTAAAAAGCCCGCTTGTGCGGGCTTTTTACTTGGGGCTTCCGATGCGTGGCTACAATGGACTGCAAGATTCGTGCCCTATGAACCATCGCCTACTCCCGCCCCTCCTGCTCGTTGCCGCGGCCTGCTCCTTCGGGGTTGCCCACGCTGAAAAGGCCGACCGCGCCAAACCCATGAACATCGAGGCCGACGCGTTGCGCCACGATGAACTCAAGCAGACCAGTGTGTTCTCGGGCCGCGTGGTCATGACCAAGGGCACCATCATCCTGCGCGGTGCGCGGCTGGATGTGCGGCAGGACGCCGATGGGTACCAATACGGGGTGGTGACTGCGGAGCCCGGCAAGCGCGCCTTCTTCCGCCAAAAGCGCGACACCCTGGCAGGGGCGCCTGACGAGTTCATTGAAGGCGAGAGCGAAGTCATCGAATACGACGGCAAGGCCGACAACGTGCGCTTCATCACCCGTGCCGAACTGCGCCGCTACCGGGGTTCGGTGCTCAGCGACGAAATCACGGGCGCCGTGATCGTCTACAACAACACCACCGACGTGTTCACCGTGGATGGCCAACGCGCGCCGTCCACCAGCGCGGCGGGTGCCGCGCCCGCCCCTGGCGGCCGCGTGCGCGCCGTGTTGTCTCCCAAAGACCCGCCCGCAGGCGCGGCAGCCCCGCAGGCCGCACCGGCCGCGTCGGCCCCCGTGCTGCGCCCCAGCAACAGCCTCGGCGGCGGCGCCAAGTGAGCGCGCAGCCTGTGAGTTCCGGACCTGGCAGTCAGGTGGGTGAAGACCTGCCGGGGGCCGAGTTGCCGCAGGGAAGCCGTCTGGAGGTGCACCACCTGGCCAAGTCCTACGGCAGCCGCAAGGTCGTCAAAGACGTGTCCCTGGTCGTGCAAAAGGGCGAAGTCGTTGGATTGCTTGGCCCCAACGGCGCAGGTAAGACCACCTCGTTCTACATGATCGTGGGCCTGGTGCGCAGCGATGCGGGTGATATCCGCATCGATGGGCAGTCGGTGGCGCACATGCCGATTCACCGCCGTTCGCGCCTGGGGCTGTCGTACCTGCCGCAGGAAGCCTCCATTTTCCGCAAGCTGTCTGTGGAGGAGAACGTGCGCGCGGTGCTCGAACTGCAGCGTGGCGACGATGGCAAGCCGCTGTCCAAAGCCGCCATCGAAGAGCGCCTGACCGCCCTGCTGCAGGAGCTGCGTGTGGACCACCTGCGTGCCTCGCCCGCCATGGCGCTGTCGGGCGGCGAGCGCCGCCGCGTTGAGATTGCCCGCGCCCTGGCCACCCAGCCGCGTTTCATCCTGCTGGACGAGCCTTTTGCCGGCATTGACCCCATCGCCGTGATCGAAATCCAGCGCATCATCGGCTTCCTGAAGGCGCGCGGCATTGGGGTGCTCATCACCGACCACAACGTGCGCGAAACCCTGGGCATCTGCGACCACGCCTTCATCATCAGCGACGGCCAGGTGCTGGCACAGGGCACACCCTCCGAGATCGTGGACAACGCCGAAGTGCGACGGGTGTATCTGGGCGAACACTTTCGGATGTGATGAAGCCAGGTCTGTCGCTGCGCGTATCGCAGCACCTTGCATTGACCCCCCAGCTCCAGCAGTCCATCCGGTTGCTGCAGCTGTCCACGCTCGAGTTGTCGCAGGAAGTCGAGCAGATGCTCGACGAAAACCCTTTCCTCGAACGCAATGCCGACGAGGCACCGCGCGAGGAGTTTGGCCTGGAAGCCGCTGACACGCCCGCGCAGGCTGACGACTACAGCGCGGATGACGCTATTTTTTTAGGAGCTAACAGCGCAAGCAGTACTGGCGCTGAGGGCCAAAATGATGCTGAATCTCCAGGTGCAGGCTCCGACGAGCCCGACTGGAGCGGTGACGGCACCGTCGAGATGGCGCCCAACGATGCAGAGTGGGGCGGCGACGCCCCGGCGCGCACCCGCAACGATGCGGAAGGCGACGAGGCCGACGCTACGGAGCTGGCACGCTCGCACGAATCGCTGACGGCCTTTTTGCACCGCCAGGCGCTGTCGCTGCGCCTGTCCGAAGTGGACACGGCCGCGCTGCGTTTTCTCATCGAATCGCTGAACGACGACGGTTACCTCGAAGAGCCGCTGGAAGAGCTCGCCATCAGCCTAGCCGGGCCGGACGACCTGGAGCAGATCGAAGAACTGGTGCACCGCTTCACCGTGGCGCAGCGGCTGCTGCAAAGCCTGGAACCCACTGGCGTAGGTGCACGCAACCTGGCCGAATGCCTGACGCTGCAGCTCACGGCCCTGGCCGCCGACGAAGACAGCGATGCGGACCCTGACACCGTGCGAACCGCGCTCACCATCTGTCAGCAGCCGCTGGAGATGCTCGCCCGCCGCGACATCCGCCGCCTGACGCAGCTGTGTGGCGATGGTGAAGAGCGCACCCGCGCCGCCATGGCGCTCATCGCGCGCCTGGAGCCCCGCCCCGGCCGCCGCTTTGCCGATGTGGAGCGCAACATCATCGTGCCCGACGTGATCGTGCGCAAAGCCGGGCGCGCCAACGGGCGCGATGGCCAGCACAACTTCATCGTGCAGCTCAACCCCGACGTGATGCCCCGCCTGCGCGTGCACGACATCTACGCTGGTGCCCTACGCGGCCACAAGGGCGGCGAGGGCCACCAAGGCATGCAGCAGCGGCTGCAGGAGGCGCGCTGGTTCATCAAGAACATCCAGCAGCGCTTTGACACCATCCTGCGCGTCTCGCGCGCCATCGTCGAGCGGCAGAAGAACTTCTTCACCCACGGCGAACTGGCCATGCGCCCGCTGGTGCTGCGCGACATTGCCGACGAGCTGGGCCTGCACGAGTCCACCATCAGCCGCGTGACCACCGCCAAGTACATGGCCACGCCGATTGGCACCTACGAGCTGAAGTACTTCTTTGGCTCCGGCCTGGGCACCGAAACGGGCGGCAATGCCTCCAGTACCGCGGTGCGCGCACTGATCAAGCAGTTCGTGTCGGCGGAAAACCCGGCCAAGCCGCTGTCCGACAGCCAGATCGCCGAGATGCTCAAGGAGCAGGGCATCGAATGCGCGCGCCGCACCGTGGCCAAGTACCGCGAGGCGCTCAAGATCGCGCCGGCGAATCTGCGCAAGGCTTTGTAGACGCTCGGCAGGTGGCGCACTGCCCGCCAGCGCCGCCGTAGTCTTTTCTGTTGTTTCCGTATTACCTACCGCAGCCCACCATGGCCCGCATCGTCTTCGACCTCCCCGCGCACTTCGGCTTTGCCACCGAGCTGCAGATCTACATCAGCCACGTGAACCAGGGCGGGCATCTGGACAACGCGCAACTGCTCAGCCTGGTGTCTGAGGCGCGGGTGCGTTTCTTTCAGTCGCTGGGCTACCCCGAGGCGGATGTGGGCGGCCTGTCCATCGTGGTGGGCGATATCGTGGCGCAGTACAAGTCCGAAGGTTTCCACGGCGAAACCATGCGCGTGGAGATGGCCCCGGCCGACTTCAATCGCTACGGCTTTGACCTGGTGTTCTGCATGACCGAAAAGGCCTCAGGCCGCGAAGTGGCGCGCGGCAAGATCGGCATCGTCTTTATCGGCAAGGCCGACCGCAAGGTGGCGGCTATCCCTGAATCTATCCGTCAGCTGCTGTTGGACCGCGCGGGTGAGCCCGGTTCCCCCGCCGTGCCCGAGCGCGTATCCTCCCCATCGACATGAACCAACTCCAACTTTTCCTCCCTTGCGCCGCAGGCGTCGAGGGTTTTCTGGCCGACGAGGTGCATGGCATCGCCGGCCTCACGGGGCAAGACCTGCTGGTGGGCCGGGGTGGTGTGCTGTTGCGCGCCTCGTGGCGACAGGCCATGTTGCTCAACCTGCACAGCCGCCTGGCCCAGCGCGTGCTGGTGCAACTGGCGCACCGCCCGTACCGCTCTGAAAACGATCTCTACAACATGGCCAGTGATGTGGCCTGGGAGATCTGGTTCACCACGCGCCAGACCTTCAAGGTCGAGGTGACCGCCCAGCACAGCCCGCTGCAGAGCCTGAACTTCGCAGGCCTCAAGGTGAAGGACGCCGTGGCCGACCGCTTCCGCTACAAGAGCGGCGTGCGCCCCGATGTGAACACCCAGTGGCCCGATGTGCGCATCCACCTGCACCTGACCACCGACGAAGCCACGCTCTACATCGACACCTCGGGCGAGCCGCTGTTCAAGCGCGGCTGGCGCGAGGACAAGGGCGACGCACCGCTCAAGGAAACCCTGGCTGCCGCCATGATCGCCGCCAGCGGCTGGGACCCGCATGGCGACAGCCCCCAGCCCCTGTATGACCCCTGCTGCGGTAGCGGCACCATCGTGGTTGAGGCTGCGCAGATCGCCTGCCGCATCCCGGCGGGCATGCTCCGGCGCTTTGCGTTCGAGAAACTGCTGCCGTTCCAGGCGCATGTCTGGAGTGCTATCAAAAACGAAGCTGAAAGCGCAATACAGACCAGCGCAGTGCCCATTTTTGGCAGTGATGTGGCCTTCCGCATGGTCGACTTTGCGCAGCGCAACGCCGAGCGCGCGGGCGTGGCCGAGGCCGTGCAGCTGCGCGGGGGCGACGCCCTGCAGCGCATGCCGCCCTGCGAGCAACCCGGCGTGATGCTGCTGAACCCGCCCTATGGCGAGCGCATTGCTGCCGCAGGTAGCGCAGGCCGCAACGCCAGCGAGCGCGCTGCCGACCGTGCCCAGGGCATGGCCGTGGGCCGCGAAGAAGCGCAGACCGAAGACGGTGGTGAGTTCTTCAGCCAGCTGGCCACGCACTGGAAGAAGAACTACAGCGGCTGGACGGCCTGGATGCTCACGCCCGACCTGAAACTGCCCGGCAAGATGCGCCTGAAGGAATCGCGCCGCGTGCCGATGTGGAACGGCCCCATCGAATGCCGCATGTTCCGCTTCGACATGATC
>JBCNOJ010000012.1:0-23913 GCA_039593925.1 Acidovorax sp. | reverse complement strand
GATCAGCTTCTACGACGTGGCCAAGGCCGTGGTGGACAGCCAGAACTTCGAGAACAAGATGCTGAAGGCCTACATCCGCGATTGGCCGGAAGACGAGTCGCGCCCCTGATAGCGCCGGTTTTTGCGCTGTTGTCGCGCATGCACTGGCCCTTGGTCCCGACTCAGCGGTGGCCCGGCGTTGCCAGCGTGCTCTGCCTCAGCAACCACGCTTCGAGGTCCTGCGCGGGCATGGGTTTGCCGAACAGATAGCCCTGCATCACGG
The DNA here is from genome assembly GCA_039593925.1 of Acidovorax sp. Classification (GTDB taxonomy): domain Bacteria; phylum Pseudomonadota; class Gammaproteobacteria; order Burkholderiales; family Burkholderiaceae_C; genus Acidovorax. Next base: position 23,651 of record JBCNOJ010000012.1, on the reverse strand, counting down.
GGCAGCCGTGGGCCTGTAGCCACTGCTGCTGGCCGCTGGTTTCCACACCCTCTGCGACCACCACCATGCCCAGGCTGTGCGCAATGCTCAGCACCGACACCGTCAGCGCGCGTGCGGTGGGGCTGGTGGTCACGTCCTGCACAAAAGCCATATCGAGCTTCAATTCTGAAATCGGCAGCCGGTGCAGGTAGCTCAGGCTCGAATACCCGGTGCCAAAGTCGTCGAGCGACAGCTTGAAACCCTTGCGGTGCAGAGTGTCGATGTTGGACAGTGTCACGGGGCGTGCATCCATCATCACGCTCTCGGTGATCTCCAGCAGCACGTCGCTGGTGCGCAGGCGGTGGCGTGCCAGTGCGTCGCTGATTTGTTGTGCCAGCTCGGGTTGGTGAAAGCTCCGGCCAGACAGGTTCACTGAAATGCACGGCACGTCGTAGCCGTGCGCGCGCCAGGCGGCCAGTTGGCGGCAAGCCTCGTCCAGCAGCCACAGCGTCAGCTCGTGGATCAGGCCCGCTTCTTCGGCAACGGGAATGAACTGGCTCGGTGGCACCACGCCCCATTGCGGGTGCGTCCAGCGTGCCAGTGCTTCCACACCGTGCAAGGTACCGGTGGAACTGCTGAGCACCTGGGGCTGATAGTGAAGATGCAGGCCGCGTTCGGCCAGTGCCTGGCGCAGCGCGCGCTCCAGCCCAGCGCGCTCCTGTGCGCGTTGGTTCATTTCGGCGCTGAAGAGCTGCAGGCTGTGGCGGTGGTCGCTCTTGGCCTGCGCCATGGCCTGGTCCGCGTGGCGCAGCAAGGTGTCGATGGTGTCGCCATCGTCCGGAAACATCGCAATGCCGATGCTCGCGTGCGGCACATGCGACTGGCCGCGAAGGTCCATGGGCTGGGCAATCGCGGACAGCATGCGGTGGGCGGTTTGCACGGCGTGGCGGGTGGGGCACTCAGACAGCAGCAGCACAAACTCATCGCCCGCCAGCCGCCCGATGAGATCGTGTGCCCGAAGGCCCTGGGTCAGGCGTGCCGCCACCTCGCACAGCAAGGCGTCGCCCGCGGCGTGGCCCTGGGTGTCATTGATCTGCTTGAAGCGGTCCAGGTCGACAAACAGCAACGCCGCAGGTTTGCCTTCGGTTTTTGCGTGGGTCAGTGCGCGCTCCGCGCTGCTGCAGAACATGGCGCGGTTCGGCAAGCCGGTCAGCACATCAAAAAATGCCAGCTGGTGGATGCGCTGGCGCGTCGTATCCCGTTCGATGGCCAATGCGCACAGGTGCAGGCAGGAAGTGACCAGCCGCTGGTGCAGCGCATCGGGGCCGCGCACTTCCTTGAAATAGAACGCGAAAGTGCCCACGACTTTTCCACGGTGGTCGAGGATGGGGCTGGACCAGCAGGCCCGCAGACCGGTGCCTTCGAACAGCGCCTTGTATTGCGCCCAGCGCGGGTCCGTGTCGATGTCGGTCACCACCACAGGCTCTCCGGTGAAAGCTGCGGTGCCGCAAGAACCCGCAAGAGGCCCCAGCGCCAGTCCGTCAATGGCCGCACAAATGTGGGGCGGCAGGCCGGGGGCCGCCAGAGGGCGCAGCAGGCCTTGTTCATCCACCGCCAGGATGGAGGCGGTAACCTCAGGGGCAATGCGTTCCACTTCGTGGCAGACCAGGGCCATGAGGTTGGCCAAGGGCAACTCGTTGACCATGCCCTCCAGCACCCGCTTTTGCAGCACCTCGTGCATCTTGGTGAGCGTGATGTCCGTGATCACGGTGATGGTGCCCCCAGGGCCTCCCGTGGCCTCGGTGGATGCATTGATCACCATGGACACCCAAAGCGGATGGCCCGTCTTGCTGTACAGCAAGGTTTCCACGCGGCAATGGCCCTGCGCCGTCACGCCGTCGCGAATCTGCTCCAGCAAGCCCGGGTCGGTGTGCGGGCCAAAAAGCACCGTGCTGAGGAGTTGGCCCAAGACCTCTTCAGGCCCGAAGCCGAACAGGCGACTGAAACCCTCGTTGATGTAGACCACCTGACGCTGGCTGTCACTCAGCACGATCGCATCATCGCTGGCATCCAGCGCCCGGCGCAGTGGCGCATCGGCCAAGGGACCCGGCATGCTGGATGAGGGCGTAACCGGTGGTTGAAGTGGCAGTGCAGAGGCGGGCATGAACGTCCCAGTGGTCGTCCGGCGATGCTAGCAAGCGTGTGCAGTGCTGCCAAGCAGTAAGTGCCCGCAGCAGGACGCGCCCGCTGCAGGCCGCGTCCTGCTGCGGGCACTGTGCTGGCTGCCTGGGCACGTGCCATTTCAGACAGGGTGGGGTGCCAGCCTCTGGGATAATCGCGGCCCATGAGCGGCAACACCTTCGGCACCCTTTTCGCAGTCACCAACTTTGGTGAATCCCACGGCCCGGCCATTGGCTGCGTGATTGACGGCTGCCCACCCGGCATGCCCCTCGCAGAGGCAGACATCCAGGCCGACCTAGACCGCCGCCGCCCAGGCACCAGCCGCCACGTGACGCAGCGCAACGAGCCCGACGCAGTGGAGATCCTTTCTGGCGTGTACGAGGGCAAGACCACCGGCACTCCCATCGCCTTGCTGATCCGCAACACCGACCAGCGCAGCAAGGACTACAGCAACATCGCCGAGAGCTTTCGCCCGGGCCATGCCGACTACACCTACTGGCACAAATACGGCATTCGCGACCCGCGCGGCGGCGGCCGTTCGTCGGCCCGGCTCACGGCCCCCACGGTGGCTGCCGGTGCTGTCGCCAAGAAATGGCTGGCGCAGCAATACGGTGTGCAATTTCGCGCCTGCATGACACAGCTGGGCGAGCTGTCCATCCCGTTCGAGAGCTGGGACCATGTGCGCAGCAACCCTTTCTTCGCCCCCGTAGCCGACGTGCAGCAGTACGAGGACTACATGGACGCCCTGCGCAAGGCGGGCGATTCGTGCGGCGCGCGCATCCGTGTGCAGGCCACCGGCGTGCCTGTGGGCCTGGGCGAGCCGCTGTACGACAAGCTCGACGCCGACATCGCCCACGCCTTGATGGGCCTGAATGCGGTGAAGGGCGTGGAAATTGGCGCAGGCTTTGCCAGCGTGGCCCACCGCGGCACGATGCACGGCGATTCCATGACGCCCCAGGGCTTTCGCACCAACAACGCCGGTGGCGTGCTGGGCGGCATCAGCACCGGGCAGGACCTGGAGGTCAGCATTGCCATCAAGCCCACCAGCTCCATCATCAGTCCGCGCGAGTCCATTGACGTGCATGGCCAGAGCACCGAAGTCATCACCAAGGGCCGCCACGACCCTTGCGTGGGCATTCGCGCTGCGCCCATTGCCGAGGCGTTGCTGGCGCTGGTGGTGATGGACCACGCCCTGCGCCACCGCGCTCAGTGTGGCGATGTGGTGCCGCCGGTGCCGCCCATCCAGGCTTCGTTTCTCTGAGCGTGCAATGTGAGCACCCGTGGCGAGGAGCCGGGGTGCATCGTCAGTGATCGCGGGAGCGCAGCGCATCCAGCCACTGCAAAGGGTTGAACCCCGTCACCAAGCCCGTGGCCACCAGCACCAGCGCACCGCCCCACAGCATGCCGGGGCCCAGTGCCTCGCCTAGAAATACATGGCCCCAGGCCACGCCAAACAGCGGGATCATGAACGCCGAGCTCATGGCCGCCACTGGCGATACATGCTTCAGAACCCGCAGATTGAGCCAGTAAGCCAGGCCTGAGGTCACGATGCCCATCACGGCCACTGCCGCCAGCGCTCCGGGGGTGAAGTGCGCCTGTGGCAGGCTCCAGGCGGCGCCTGGCAGCAACAGCACCAGCGCTGCGGCATGGATGCCTGCGGCAATTGCCAGTGGCGACATGCGGTGCGTGGCCCGTTTCATCCAGGTGGTGGATATGCCGTAGCAGGCCGAGGCTGTGATGCAGGCTGCCGCCGCCAGCAACAGCGCGGGCGTGGGTTCCACCGGCCCCAGTTGCACGATGAGCGCCACCCCGGCAAAGCCGCACAGGCAGCCCAACCACTTGCGCGCGCTCAGCGTGTCTTCTTTCATCCAAGCCGCAGCAATCACGCCAAACGGCACGGCCATGGTGTTGAGCAGCGAGCTGTAGCCTGCAGGCAAATGCAAGGCCGCCCAGGCGTACAGCAAAAAGGGCAGGGCGACGGTGAGCGTGCCCAGCCCGAACAGCTCGCGCCAATGGCGCCACGGCCAGGGCTCCTTGGCCATCCGCATGATGCAGATCAGCGTGAGCGTGGCCAAGCCAATGCGCAGGGCAGCCATCACGTTGGGGCCGAGCACGGGGCTGGCAATGCGGATGAAGAGGAACGATGCGCCCCACAGGGCAGACAGCAGCACCAGCTGCAGGAAGTGGTGGATTTTCACCGGGCGCATTGTCGGGCACGTGCGCGGCGCCTGCAGGCACCTGGATGGGAGGTTTTTGCCTAAAAAACGGCCCTGGCGCTTATCCAGAGAGCGCTGATAGCTACCAATTTAGGAGTTGCCAGGCCTGTAGCGTGTGTGACACCGCGGCTCCACACCCATGGTTGCAAAGGCGTTTCACGGCAAAGATGCTAAAAATTGATAGCTGATAGCGCTTGCTGGACAAGCGCTAGAAGCCAAAAAGACCAACATTTTTGAATGCAGGGATGTCTGTGTGCATCCCCCTGGCAGGCAACGGCCTGAGGAGCTGACGCAAGCTACTTACGCACTTCATCCACCATGGCGCGGAAGTCGTCGATGTCCTCAAAGCTGCGGTAAACGCTGGCGAAGCGGATGTACGCCACTTTGTCGAGCTTCTTGAGTTCGCGCATGACCAGCTCGCCAATGCGGCCGGAAAGCACTTCGCGCTGGCCCAGGTTCAGCAGCTTTTCTTCAATGCGCTCGATGGCGCTGTCGATCTGTTCCGTGCTCACCGGGCGCTTGCGAAGCGCCAGGTTGAACGATGCCAGCAGCTTGCCTCGGTCGTATTCGATGCGTCTGCCGTCTTTCTTGACGATGGCCGGAAAGCTCACTTCCGGCCGCTCGTAGGTCGTGAAGCGCTTGTCACACGCGCCGCACTGCCGGCGGCGGCGGATGAAGACCCCATCCTCAGACACCCGCGTTTCAACGACTTGCGTTTCGAGGTGGCTGCAGAAGGGGCACTTCATGGGCTTCCAGGACCGGCTTGCTTAACGGTAGACCGGGAAACGAGCGGTCAGGGCGTTGACCTTGGCGCGCACGGCGGCGATGTTGGCTTCGTCGCGCGGGTTGTCCAGCACGTCGGCAATCAGGTTGGCAGTGATGCGGGCTTCTTCTTCCTTGAAGCCGCGCGTGGTCATGGCGGGGGTGCCAATGCGCACGCCGCTGGTCACCATCGGCTTTTCAGGATCGTTGGGGATCGCGTTCTTGTTGATGGTCATGTGGGCAGCGCCCAGCACGGCCTCAGCTTCCTTGCCGGTGATGCCCTTGGCGCGCAGGTCGACCAGCATCACGTGGCTTTGGGTGCCGCCGGACACGATGCGCAGGCCGCGTGCGGTCAGCGTTTCGGCCACGACCTTGGCGTTCTTGGCCACTTGCTCTTGGTAGGCCTTGAACTCGGGCTGCATCGCTTCCTTGAAGGCCACGGCCTTGGCTGCGATCACGTGCATCAGCGGGCCGCCTTGCAGGCCGGGGAAGATGGCGCTGTTGATGGCCTTTTCGTGCTCGGCCTTCATCAGGATGATGCCGCCACGGGGGCCGCGCAGGCTCTTGTGCGTGGTGGATGTCACCACGTCGGCGTGGGGCACGGGGTTGGGATATACGCCAGCCGCGATCAGACCCGCGTAGTGGGCCATGTCCACCATAAAGATCGCGCCGATTTCCTTGGCGATCTTGGCGAAGCGGGCGAAGTCGATGTGCAGGCTGTAAGCAGATGCGCCGGCCACGATCAGCTTGGGCTTATGCTCGCGGGCCTTGGCTTCCATCGCGTCGTAGTCGATGGCTTCGTTCTTGTCGAGGCCATACGAGACCACGTTGAACCACTTGCCCGACATGTTCAGCGGCATGCCATGGGTCAGGTGACCGCCTTCTGCCAGGCTCATGCCCATGATGGTGTCGCCGGGCTTGAGGAAGGCCAGGAACACGGCTTCGTTGGCGGATGCGCCGCAGTGGGGCTGCACGTTGGCAGCATCGGCGCCGAAGATCTTCTTCACGCGGTCGATGGCCAGCTGCTCGGCCACGTCCACATGCTCGCAGCCACCGTAGTAGCGCTTGCCGGGGTAGCCTTCGGCGTACTTGTTGGTCAGCTGGGTGCCTTGCGCCCACATGACGGCGGGGGAGGCGTAGTTCTCGCTGGCGATCAGCTCGATGTGGTGCTCTTGCCGGGCGTTTTCGGCCTGGATGGCGGCAAAGAGTTCGGGGTCGGTTTGCTCGACAAGAATATTGCGGTCGTACATGGTTTGGCAGTCCTAAGAACTTGTGTCCCTTGAAACAAGGGCTGCCCAGGCGAACGGCTGAACGCACGGGCCAGGGCCCCTGCGGCACGCTTCCCAGTGGTTCACAAGGGGCTTGGCCCTTGCCGGTTTCCACGTCAGCGGCAGCATCCTGTGTGAATGCCGCGCCTATCGCCAGTCGCGTACCCCGCTAGTGTAGCTGACCCTGTGCCGACCCTTGCCGCTTCCGGCGCAGCGCTATTACAAGCCCGAGAGCAGGGCTACCTTGTCTCCCGTTGCAGGAGACGGCGCTTGCGCAGGCGCCACGGCCGGCACCACCTGTACGGGCGCCTGTGTCGACAGTGTGGGTGGTGGGTTGGTGGGCATGGTTCGGCCACCGGCCACCTGGCGCAGGCGGAAGTGCTCGGCCAACACTTTGGCGGCATAGCCACCGTCATCCGGCAGGTTGGCTGCGCCCACGTAGTAACGCAGGCCGCCTTCGACAGAGCCAGCGCGCGCAATGCATTCCTGCAGCACCTTGACGCCAACGCGCAGGTTGCTCACCGGGTCAAACGCCGCGAAGTGGCCGCCAAAGCTCTGGTACTTGTCGGTGTGGACACGGGTCATCACCTGCATCAGCCCTTGCGCACCCACGGCGCTTTGCGCGAACGGGTTGAAGCTCGACTCGATGGCCATGATGGCCAGGATGAGCGTGGGATCAATCTTGGTGCGGTCGCCGATCTCATACGCTTCGGCCACGAGCACGCTCAGAGGCTCGGGTGCCACGCGGTACTTCTTGCTCAGCCAGAAGGCGACTGCGGCCTGTTCCTTGGGCAGGTCCTTCGGATTGGCGGCGGTGGCGCGTTCGCTGGCCTCTGGCTCCACGGGCATGCCCAGGGTCGCGACCTGGCGCGTCCGCAGCCAGTCCATCAACTGCTCTTCGCCTGCCTGACGCAGGTCGGGGCGTGCGGTGAGTGCGATCACAACAAAAGCGACAGCCAAGCCGATGAGGGCAAAGCTGTTATGGGTGATTTCAAGAAAACCTTCGGTCACGTCGGCCACGAAGGTTCGCACGCCGGAGACCAATTTTCCTGACGCTGTCATAGCTCTTCCTTTCTGAGGCACAGCCGGGGAAGAGGACAGTCGATTAAGACTGCGCCTGCCCGGCAAGTCGCCTGGATTGGTACGCCATCAACGGGGCTGCACGTCTTTGGTGTGCTTGTTCGCCCTGTTTGAATTAGCCGGGTTCGGCAGCGGGTTGGGGTTTTTACTAGCCCCGTTTTTGGGGCTGGCGGATTCTAGAAGTTCACTAAATGCATAGTCAATACTAATAAACAAGTTTTTTAGATGTATTTGTTATGAAAAACATGTAAAAATTCACAGTCTTTTGGGGATTTTGGTGCCGCTCCACCTTGGCTGAGACACTTCGTTTGTTACGCCCCGATGTCAAATTCAATCGCATGGGTTTTCACCATTGAGAATCCAATTTGAGTTGGCAATGTGATCTTGGTAAGGTTCAGTGGCCTGTACTTTTCAGGCATCGCCAGACAAAGCGAAATCTCCCGCCGATGGCATTCAGTGCCAAGGTGCAGCAGATGCCGCTTTCATGGCAACCCTTGGAGGCAATACCTTGCCTCCCCGCCATGCGGACCTTTCTTCTCCGCATGTCGACCGATGGCAAAGACCGTTGTGTCAGCCGTCAAGCCCGGCGGGCAGGCCTCTCAGGCGCTGTCTGCCGGGCTTTCTTGTTTGTGCGTGCGGTTGCGGTTGGAATGGGGCAGGGCGTCTATATATAGATAATGCAGCCTGGCTTTGTGCGCGTTTGGAGCTGGTTTGCAGCCCGTGTGTCGGCAGGGTCAGGCCTTGTGCCAGATCAGCCCAAGGGTTTGGTGCAGTGTCCAAGTGCGGCGTGCCTGCCGATCCCGGTCAAAATAGCTCCCTTTGTTGCCGCGTCGCGCCACTTGTGCGTCGGCCGCGGCGGGTACCCTGGCAGAGCGCCAGTGGCCGCATCTGTTCTCCATTGGATCCATGTTTCCATTTTTTTCCCGCAGCAAAATGTCTGACGCACCTGAAGTGAATCCGGCCCCGGCCAAAACCCATGAGCCGCATCCCCTCGATGCGCTGACCGGCGGCGCCTTTTCTGCCGCGACCTCTGGCGAGCGCGCCTCGCGCATCCGCGATTGGCTGACTACCCAGCCCTCGCCGGAGCAGTTGCAGGAGGTGTTCAAGGAGTTGAGCGGCCGTGACAAGGGCGCCGCCCGCGCCGTGCGCGAGCGCCTGGACGAAATCCGCCGAGCCAAGGGGCAGGAAGCTATTGCAGCCGAATGGGCTGAAAAGGCACAAGCCCTGCTGGCTGCCCCCAAGCTCAACATTGCCGATGCCCTGGCCTGGCAGCGCGATGCCGCCAAGGCGGGCGCGCCGCTGTCTCGCGAGCCGCTGTCGCTGCTCAAGGTGCAAGTGGCAGACCGGGTGAAGGTGATTGAGGACCTGCAGCACCGTGTGCAGGTCCAGCGCGAAGCAGCCGTGCTGCTGGCGCAGCGCATTGAAGTGCTTTCCACCAAGCCCTGGCGCGATGCCCAGGCGGCGCTGGAACTGCTGCGTGCCGACGTCGCGCGCTGGCAAGCCCAGGCTCAAGACCTGACCAGCGACAGCAGCTGGGCGAGTGTGGAAGCGCGTTTTCCGCCGCTGCTGGATGCATCGCGCACGCAACTGCTCGTGGTGTGGGAGGCGTTTCAGCCCGCTGTGGCGCAGGCGGTTGCCGCTGCGGAGGACGTCAATGCGCCTTTGCCGCCTGTGCCGGTGTGGGCCGATGAGCTGCGCGCAGCCCGTGGGCTGCCTACGGAAGCTGCGGCAACGGCCGCAGCCGCTGCCAAGCCTGCCCGCGTCGCCAAGCCCAAGGTGGCGCCCGAGGTGCTGGAAAAAGCCGTGACGACCGTGCGCGAGGCGCTGGCCACCCTGGAAAAGGAAACTGCGGAAGGCCATGGCAAGGCCAGTGCGGGCGCCGCCGCCGCGTTACGGGCGGTGCTCAAAGTGCACGGCAAACACATAGATACCGCGCTGGAACAGCAGGTGCACACCGCCCTGGTGGCCGCTGGTGAGCTGGAGGGCTGGCAACGCTGGAGCGCCGACCAGGTGCGTGAAGATTTGGTGGCCAAGGCCGAGGCGTTGCTGAACCGTCCTGAAGGCCAGGGTCTGGGTGGCCGCAAGATGCAGGAAACCCTGCGCAGCCTGCGAGACCAGTGGAAGCAGGCAGACCAGGGCGGGGCACCCAACCACGCGCTCTGGAAGAAATTTGACGAGGCCTGCAATGCAGCCCATAAGGTTGTCGAAGCCTGGCTGGAAAAGATCCGCACCGAGGCTGCTGAGCACAAAGCGCAGCGCCTGGCGCTGATTGAAGAGGTAAAGGCATGGGCCCAGGAGCACGCGGCGTCTGGTGACTGGAAGGCAATCAACCGCGCACTGCACCAGTTCGGTGACCGGTGGCGCGAAGGCGGCCATGTGGGTGAAAAACTCTTTGCTGAACTGCAGCCGCAGTGGAAGCAAGCCATTGCCTTGGCCGCTGCGCCCCTCGAAGCTGCGCAGAAGGAAAGCTTGGCCCGCCGCCACGCCATGATTGAAGAAGCCACCACACTGGGAGCGAGCCCGTCGCTGCGGATTGATGCAGTCAAGGCTTTGCAGCAGCGCTGGCAGGCGGAGGCGCAGGCCGTGCCGCTGGATCGTAAGCACGAACAGAAATTGTGGGATGCCTTCCGCAAGCCCATCGACGAGGCGTTCAATCGCAAGTCGGCGGACCGCGATCGTGCTGCCACGGAACTGAGCGCGCGCGACCGCGTGGTGCTTGAAGCGTCCAAGGCGCTTGAGGCCGCCAACGCCAGTGGGGATGCCCAGCAAATCCGTTCCGCTATGCAGGCCTTGGAGGCTGCACTGCGTGGCCAGGCCCAAGCCGCAGAGGCAGTGGCATCGGCGCAGAAGGACGCGTCGGATAAGCCTGTAGCGCCCACTGGAGCTGCGCAAGACGCTCCTGAAAGTGAAGCATCTGATGCTGCTGAAGGTGCTGCTGAAGGTGCTGCTGACAGTGCTGCAGAGGATGGCGCCAAGCCCGCTCCGGTGGCTCCAGCAGCGCCCAAGCCCGCTGCACGCCCCGTCGTGGCGGTGCGCGGGGACGACCGTCCTGGCATGAAAAAGGATGCGCCTGCGGCACCAGGCCGTGGCGCCCGCCCGGGGGATCGGCGTGACGGTCGTCCCGGTGACCGCGACGCGGGCCGCGCACCCCGTGGTGAGGGGCGTTTTGGTGACCGCAACGACCGGGGAGGCCGCTTCGGCGACCGTGCTGCGCCGCAGGACCGTGGCCCCCGTTTGGGAGATACCGCATTCCGCGCACAGCGCGAAGCCATGGAGCATGCGCAACTGGCGCTCAAAAAGCTGGCCGCGCAAGCCCATGGCGAAGCGCTGACCCAACTGCTGGGTGCGTGGGAGAAGCGCGACGCAGCCCAACTGCCCTCCACTCAGGAATTGGGTGGGCGTGTGTCTCCACAGGTGCGCGGCGCGTGGACGCAAGCGCTGTCATCCGCGCCGCAAGGAGATGCGTCCGAAGCTCTGCTGCGCCTTGAGATGGCGGCCGAGGTGCCCACGCCTGCCGAGCACATTGCCGCACGCCGCATGCTGCAACTGCAGTTGCTCACACGCCGCAACGACCCAGCGCCTGCCCAGACCTGGGGTCAGGATGCTGCCCGTGTGCTGGCTACGGCCAGCGATGCGGGCAATGCCCGCCGTCTGCAAAATGCGCTGAAAAACTTGCTGAGAAAGTAAGCTAAGCCGCACAAGCTTCCTAGGGCAACTCCCAGAGGGGGCTCTGGGAGCGATGCTAACGTGGGTTTGTTCGGCAAACGGGTGGCGTTGATGATGCCACCCGTTTTTCTTGTAGTGCGTGAGCAAAAAAGGCACTAAGAAGCAAAAAAGCCGTTGCTGATGCAACGGCTTTCTATGTATTTGGTGCCCAGGAGAGGACTCGAACCTCCACGATGTTACTCGCTAGTACCTGAAACTAGTGCGTCTACCAATTCCGCCACCTGGGCTTTCAGATAAGCCTCGAATTATAGAACAACAATTTGAAGGGTTTGGAGGGTTGGCGAAAAAAGTGCAAAAGAAATTTGAAGCCGTTTTCAGCCTGTCGGTATCGCAACAAACCAGCGCGCAGCATTGCACATCGAAAAATAAAAAAGCCGCTGGGGTGACAGCGGCTTTGATATTTTGAAAACCGTCTCCGGTTCTCGTTAAACTTGGTGCCCAGGAGAGGACTCGAACCTCCACGATGTTACTCGCTAGTACCTGAAACTAGTGCGTCTACCAATTCCGCCACCTGGGCATTTCAGGAAAGACTAAGATTGTATAACAAAAAATCTACCCCCGGCACGCAGCCAGCCACACATTTGTCGCAAGAGATCGAAGGCAGCGTGCAGGGGCACCGTGATGGACACGGTTTCGTCATCCGCGACGATGGCGAAGGCGATATCTATATCCCCCCGAACGAGATGCGCGCTGTTTTGCACAAGGACCGCGTGTGCGTGCGCATCGTGCGCCAGGACCGCCGTGGCCGGCCCGAAGGCCGCGTGGTCGAAATCATTGAACGCCCGCCACAGCCCATCATCGGCCGCCTCCTGCAGGAAAGCGGTGTCTGGCTGGTGGCGCCAGAGGACAAGCGTTACGGCCAAGATGTGCTGATTCCCAAGGGCGCCACCGGCGCTGCCAAGCCGGGCCAAGTGGTTGTCGTTGAATTGACCGAGCCGCCCGCACTGTTCGGCCAGCCGGTAGGCCGCATCACCGAGGTGCTGGGTGAAGTCGACGATCCCGGCATGGAGATCGAGATTGCCGTGCGCAAGTACGGCGTGCCGCACGAATTCTCAGAGGAATGCCTGGCCCAGGCCAAGGCGCTGCCCGACAAGGTGCGTGCACAGGACAAGAAGCGCCGCGTGGACCTCACCGACGGGCCCCTGGTCACCATCGACGGCGAAGACGCCCGCGACTTCGACGATGCCGTGTATTGCGAGCCCGCCAAGGTCGGCCGCAGCAAGGGTTGGCGCCTGCTGGTGGCCATTGCCGACGTGAGTCATTATGTGGAGACCGGTAGCGCCATCGACATCGACGCCTACGACCGCGCCACCAGCGTGTACTTCCCGCGCCGCGTCATCCCCATGCTGCCCGAGAAGCTCAGCAATGGGCTCTGTTCGCTGAACCCTGAGGTAGAGCGTCTGTGCATGGTCTGCGACATGCTGGTCACGGCCAAAGGCGAGGTGCACGCCTACCAGTTCTACCCGGCTGTGATGTTCAGCCATGCACGCTTTACCTACACCGAGGTGGCGGCCATCCTGGCCAACACGCGTGGCCCTGAGGCCAGCAAGCGCAAGGACCGGGTCAAGGACCTGCTCAACCTGCACGATGTGTACCGCGCGCTGCTGATTGCACGCCAGGCGCGGGGCGCCGTGGACTTCGAGACCACCGAGACGCAGATCGTCTGCGATGAAAACGGCCGCATCGAAAAGATCGTGCCCCGCACCCGCAACGACGCGCACAAGCTCATCGAGGAGGCCATGCTGGCTGCCAACGTGTGCAGCGCCGACTTCATCGCGCAGGGCGGCCAGCCTGGCCTGTTCCGCGTGCACGAAGGCCCCACGCCCGAGAAGCAGGAGATCCTGCGCAATTACCTCAAGGCCATGGGCGTTGGCATGACCATTGGCGACGACCCCAAGCCCGGTGAGTTCCAGGCGATTGCCACGGCGACCAAGGACCGGCCTGACGCGCAGCAGATTCACACCATGCTGCTGCGCTCCATGCAGCAGGCGATCTACACACCCATCAACAGTGGCCACTTCGGCCTGGCTTTCGACGCGTACACGCACTTCACGAGCCCGATCCGGCGCTACCCCGATTTGTTGGTACATCGGGTCATCAAGGCCATTCTCAACAAGACCCAATACAAGCTGCCTGCGCTGCCCACGCCGGGCGAGGCGCATGCCAAGTTGTCCAAGCGATTGGCGGCTCGCGTGGCCGCGCCCGGTACCAAGCCACGCAAGGATGTCAAACCTCCCAGCCGCGAAGTGCAGGCGTGGGAGGCCGCAGGCCTGCACTGCAGCGCCAATGAGCGCCGAGCCGACGAGGCCAGCCGCGACGTGGAAGCCTGGCTCAAGTGCAAGTACATGCGCGAGCACCTGGGCGAGGAATTCAGCGGTGTGGTCAGCGCCGCCACCAGCTTCGGCATCTTCGTCACGCTCGACGCCATGTACGTCGAAGGCCTGGTCCACATTACCGAGCTGGGGGGCGAATACTTCAAGTTCGACGAAGCACGCCAGGAACTGCGTGGCGAGCGCACCGGCATTCGCTATGCCATCGGTGCCCGCGTGCGGGTTCAGGTGAGCCGCGTCGATCTGGACGGCCGCAAGATCGACTTCCGCCTGGTGCGCGAGGGCGAGGAGCTGCTGGGCCGGGCGCTCAAAGACAAGGGTGTTGGCACTGATGGTGCCGGTGGCGGTGCGCGCAAGGCCAGTGGCCGTGCAGGTGGCCGCAAGGCAGACAAAGGCGCTGCGATGTCCGCCACCGAAAAGGCAGGCCTGACCCGTGAGCGCGCGGCGCGTTCGCCTATCCAGTCGCTGAAGGCCTCGGTCAAGAATGCGGTGGCAGGAAAGTCCGGCAAGGGCAAGGCGCGCAAGCCACGCCGCGGCTGACGGTGCTGTGCTGGTGGGCCCGAGGCCTTCCAGCTCAGCTTGCAAATTGCTACTCAATTGATAGCTGTTGGCGCATATCAGGCATGCGCTAGCAGCTATTTTTATTGGTGAACAGGCTTTGTTTGGTCCAGAAAGCGTGCGTATCTGTGCGCCGTGTCGGCGGGCGCTTCCATCATGGGCAGATGGCCGATGCCGGGCAGGGCCTCCAGTTGCGCTTGGGGTAACAGCTTTTGCAAAGGCTGAAGGCCCGAACGGTCAAACACGCGGTCTTTATCGCCCCACAACACGAGCACGCGGTGCTGCTGCAAGTCGCCCAGCCGTTGCTCCAGCAGATAGCGGTCTTTGAGTTGCGCATCCCACAGGCGGGTGTTGGATGGGGCATTGCGCAGCGCCGTCTGCTCCGTGGCGTGCAGGATGGGATACGGCAGAAACGGGCGCTTCTCAAACACAAGAGCCATCATGGCGTCGAAGGCTGCCGCGTCGTGGGCGACCAGCGGGCGCTGCCCTGCATCGATAAGGCGGTCCATGGTGCTGGGCTGTGGCGAGCGAATGCCGTGGGGTGCGCCGATGAAGGCCACGCTGGCCACGCGCTCGGGGTGCTGCAGTGCAAACAGCGCGGCAATGGTGCCGCCCATGGAGTTGCCCGCGAGGTGGGCCTTCTCAATGCCCAGAGCATCCAGCAGCGCACCCAGGCGTTGGGTGTGCGCGGCGTAGTCATAAGGCTGGTCTTCCAGCCGCGTGCTCTCGCCAAAACCGGGGAAATCGGGGGCAATTACCCGGTACTGGCCGGTGAGGGGGCGCGCAAAATCAACCCAATGGTCCTTCTCCGCAAAAATGCCGTGCAGCAGCACCAGGGGCGTGGCGCCAGGGTTGCCGGGCGCTGGTTGGGATGGCGCACCGCTGTCCAGGTAATGGATGGTGTGCAGCGCGGCGGTGGTGGTTTTTTCTTCCATGCCCGAGAGGCTGCGGTTGAGGTGGAGCAGGGGCTCCTTCAGCAGCGACGGGGCGCCGTAGTAGAGGCCTACGCAGAAAAGGGCCAGAGCAGCGGCAACAGAATAGAAGGCAATGCGTTTCAAGAACCAGTCTCCAGAAGAACGATGGGATGCCATGGGGCTGCGCGGTGGGCGCGCGCCGGGGCTGCGCAAGGCTACCGAGAACCGTGCCGTAAGACTTGTAGGTTTGGGCTATGCCGCAGCGCACGAACACCCTGACGTTGGGCACTGACCGCGCGCTGTACATGGGCGAGATCCCGGCCACGGGCTGGCATTGCCATGCGTCGCCTGTGCTGCTGATGGGGCTCTCGGGCCGGTTTGCGTTGCATTGGGGTGCAGGGCTGGTGGAAACCTGCCACAGCGCGCTGGTGGATGCCGGGGTGGAGCATTTGTTCGATCCTTGCGGAGAAGTGGTGGCGCTGGTGTACCTGGAGCCGGATTCGCCAGAGGCGCGCAGCCTGCGCAGCGCGTTCCTGCAGCGGGGTGGCGTGCTCCTGGATGTGGCGGCGCCGGTGCGTGCGCGTGCGGCCATGGAAGGCCATTTGCGCACCTTCGATCTGCCGGCCCTGCTGCACCGCCACCTGCTGCAGGCGGCGCCCCCGCTGGACCTGCGCGTGGCCCGCAGTCTGCACGCCCTGCGCCGCCCTCAGCACGAGCAGGGGCGCCTGGCGCGGGCGGGGCTGGCGTCCGGGGTGCAGCTGTCGGCCTCGCGCTTCAATCACTTGTTCCGCGCCGAAATGGGTGTGAGCCTGCGCAGCTACCGTGTGTGGTCGCAGGTGCGGCTGGCCATGGCGGGGCTGGCAGTCAGCCCGCGCCTGACGGATGCGGCGCTGCACGGCGACTTTGCGGACTCCGCGCATTTCAGCCGCACGTTCCGCCAGACCTTTGGCATGACGCCGTCGAGCGTGCTCAAACCGCTCAAGCAAGTCATGCTGTTGGATTGACCCCTGTCACCCGCCCACGCGCCGCGCCAGTGCGCTGGCGGTGAGGGCCAGGCCTGCGGGCCACACATCTGCGGCCTGTCCGTGCTGGTACACCGCTTCGCTCGCTGCACGCAATGCGCTGGCGCCAGCGGCCAGGTGCGCGCCCACCATGCCCGCCAGCACATCGCCCGTGCCCGCCGTGGCCAGCCGCGCGTTGCCTGTAGGGTTGATGGCGGGGACGCGGTCGGGCGCGGCAATCACGGTGCCCGAACCCTTGAGCACGGCCACGCAGTTGAATTGGTCTGCAAGTTGTTGCGCGGCATTCAGCCGGTCGGCCTGGACCTCGGCGGTGGTCAGGCCCAGCAGGCGCGCTGCCTCCAGTGGGTGGGGGGTGATGACCGTGGGCTGCCCGTGCTGCCCACGCGCCACCATCACCGCATGCAATGCGGCCTGGGTGGCGATGGTGTTGAGTGCGTCGGCGTCTAGCACCAGGCGCGCTGCGCGGGTGATGACATCGGGCAGCACGCGAGCGATGGCCTGGCCACCGCCACAGCCGCAGACCATGGTGAGCTGCTCCAGTGCCAGCGCATCAAAGCGGCGGAGCATCAGCTCGGGCTGCTGCAGGTCCAGTTGCAGGTGCCCATCGTCCAGCAAGGCCACAAGCACCCGGCCCGCACCGCTGTGCAAAGCGGCCAATGCGGCCAGCAAGGCGGCGCCCGCCATGCCCATGCCGCGTGCTGCCAAACCTTCGCCACCCACCACGGCGACATCGCCATAGCTGCCCTTGTGGCTGGCATGGGCGCGTGGGGTGGGCAGGGCGGGGCCGGAGAGCCAGGCGTTGGGCGGCTCATGCCCGGGTTCTACGCCCAGATCATCCAGCCAGACTTGGCCTGCTGCGTCCCGCCCGGCAGCGGTGAAAAGGCCGGGCTTGAGGGTGAGCAGGCTCAGCGTGTGGCGTGTCGGGGTCACATGGCGGTGCAGGGGGTGGTGCGGGTGGGGTGGCGTGTCGGGCGCGAAGCCTGCAGCAAACTGACCGGTGTCTGCGTCCAGCCCGCTGGGCAGGTCCACGGCCAGCACCGGGGCGGGGCTGTGGTGCAGGGCTTGCAGGCAGGCCTGGAGCCGGGCATCGGGCGGGCGTGCAGGGCTGTGGGGTGACGAAGAGACGCCAATGCCCAGCAGCGCATCGATGCACAGGTCGTTGGCATCCAGGTCGTCGGGTGCAGTGTCTGCCCATGCCACGCCTGCATCCCGTGCGCGCTGCCAGGAAGCTCTGGCGTCGGCTGGGGCCGTATCGGGCTGGCCCAGCCAGGTCACGACCACTTTGCGGCCGCTGCGTTGCAGGTGCATCGCAGCCTCCAGCCCGTCACCACCGTTGTTGCCAGGGCCGCAGGCAATCCACACGGTGCGTGCGTGCGGTGCCAATGCCTGGGCCAGTTGCGCCACGGCCA
Organism: Acidovorax sp.; assembly: GCA_039593925.1. Classification (GTDB taxonomy): domain Bacteria; phylum Pseudomonadota; class Gammaproteobacteria; order Burkholderiales; family Burkholderiaceae_C; genus Acidovorax. The sequence goes on along the minus strand of JBCNOJ010000012.1, from coordinate 6,206 downwards.
AGCCGGCGCGTTGCATGAGGGTGTGTGGGGGCAGGGCGGCCGCCGCCGCTTTTTCCAGGCGGCGCGTGGCGGCTGTGCTGAACAGGGGGTGAGGCTGGTGGGGGGTGATGCGGTGCATGGGGGGATGACAGGGGCACTGCAAAGGGCAGGCGCCTGCCATTGTGCGCCGCCGCTTCTCGCTTTGAAAATATCCCAGGCGGGGTCAGAACCGCCGCATGCCCAGCCCGTCCAGCGACACCTCGGGTTCGCGTTGCGCGATCAGGTCGGCCAGCACCCGCGCGCTGCCGCAGGCCAGGGCCCAGCCGCCTGCGCCGTGGCCGGTGTTGAGCCACACACCCGGCACGCCGCTGGCGCCCAGCACGGGCGCCCCGTCGGGCAGCATGGTGCGTGCGCCACGCCACACCTGCAGGCCAGATGACAGCTGGGCGCCGCCGGGAAACCAGTCGTTCAGCGTGCGGTACAGGCGCTGCAGCGTGGGCGCGTGGTGCTCGGCGTCTGCGCCTGCCAGCTCGGCACCGCCCGCAATGCGCACCCGCTGGCCCAGGCGGGTGATGGAGATCTGCTGGCCCAGGTCCACCACACTGCCGTGCGGCGCATGGGTGTCTTCTCGCAGCGGCGCGCTGACCGAGTAGCCATACACCGCCGTCATTGGCAGGCGCAGACCCAGCGGGGGCAGCAGTGCGGCCGACGCCATGCCCGCGCACAGCACCACTGCATCAAAGCGGCGCGCATCGGGCTCGCCGTGGATCTGCAAGCCCACGGGTGTGTGGTGAATGCGGTCGACGCGGGTGTTGAGCGCAAAGTGCACGCCAGACCCTTGGGTGCCCTGGCGCAGCAATTGCGCAAAAAGGCGGCAGTTGCCTGCGCTTGCGCCGGGCAGGTGGATGGCGCCAGCCAAAGGGGCTTCGGGCGACAGGCCGGGCTCTATCTTGTAGGCAGCGGCAGCGTCGATCTCGTGCACGGCAATGCCCAGATCCCGCAGCACCTGTAGCGCAGGCTGCAAAGCGGCGAGCTCCTGCTCGGTGCGCAACAGCACCAGGCGGCCTTCGCTGGCTTCGTAGTCCAGTTCATGTTGGCTGGCAATGGTCTGGACGCGCGCTTGGCTGTATTGCGCCAGCCGTTCCAGGGCAGCGGCCGGCGCACTGTGCGCCAAGCCCGCAGAGCGCCAGCGCCGCAGCCACGCCAGGTTGCCTTGGCTGATGCCTCCGGCGATGCGCAGTGTGGCGTTGGAGCCCAACAGGCGCAGCGGCTGGCCGAACCCGGGCAGTGCCCATGGGCTGAGCTGTAGCGGTGCCAGCAGACCGGCGGTGGCAAAGCTGGCCTCTTCGGCGGCTGCGCTGCGTTGGTCGTAGACGGTGACCTCGTGGCCGTCGCTGGCCAGTTCATACGCAGTGGTCACGCCGACAATGCCGGCGCCCACAATGGCAATCTTCATGAGTTTTGGTGTTTTTGGCCTCTGGCGCTTATCTGTAAAGCGCTAGTAGCTATTGTTTTTGTAGTGCCTGTTCGATCTGCACGCCGAGGTTGAGCACCGTGTCGTCCCGCAAGGCCCCGTGCCAGACCATGAGCCCGACTGGGAGTTCCCCCTGCACGTGGCAGGGCAGCGACAGCGCGCAGCCATCCAGCAGGTTGACCACGCTGGTATTGCGCAGCAAAAGGTTGTTGACGCGGAAGAATTCCGCATCGCGGGCGGCGTCTTGCGCTGCGTCGCTGCCGTCGGCGGGCGCCACATCGGCCAGTTTCGGTGCCACGATGGGCACGGTGGGCGAGAGGAGGGCGTCGTAGCCTTCCATGTCGGCCTGCATGTGCGCGATCCATTGCTGGCGTGCTTGCAGCAGATCCACGTACTCCCAGGCCATCAGTGTGGCGCCCCGCTCGATGCGGGTGCGAACGCGGGGGTCGTAATGGCTGCCCGCGCGCTGCAGCAGCGCGCGGTGCCAGGCATAGCTTTCGGGCGCGGCAAAGCCGTAGGCAGGCTGCTCAGCCACCGCGGGCAAGGCAATGGTGTCGATGCGGGCGCCCGCTTGGCGCAACGTTTCCAGGCTGCGCTCGAACGCGCGGGCCACAGTGGCATCCACCCCGTCGAGGAACAGGGTTGACGGCACGGCCAGTCGGTACTGCGACAGCGGCGCCAGGCTGCGCTCCACGCGCCGGGCTGCCAGCACCTCGTGCGCCACGATGGCATCGCGCACGCTGCGCGTCATGGCGCAGGCGGTGTCGAGCGTAGTGGACAGGGGAACGGCCCCGGTGGTGGGTACGAGGCGCGCCGTATTCTTGAAACCCACGATGCCGTTGAGCGCAGCGGGAATGCGGATGGAGCCGCCTGTGTCCGACCCCAACCCAATGAAAGCGGCCCCCGTGGCGACAGAGACCCCTGCGCCGGACGAAGAACCTCCCGGCACGTGCGGAGCGCCGGGCAACGCGCCAAACCGCGCATCCCAGGCGGCCGGTGTGCCGTGGTGCGGGTTCACGCCCACGCCTGAAAACGCGAATTCCACCATGTTGGTGCGGCCGATCAGGCTGGCCCCCGCAGCCCTCAGGCGGGCGACGGCGGGGCAGTCCTGGGCGGCGGCTGGCGCATCGGCCAGCACGGTGGAGCCTGCGGGCGTGGGCTGGCCTGCCATGTCGAAAAGGTCTTTGACGGACACCGCCAGCCCCGCCAGCGGCAACTGGCCCACGTCGGGTTGCACCACGGCGCTGCGCGCCGTGTCGAAAAGGGTCCGGACAAAGCTGTGGGTGTTGGCAGGGGCCTGGGCGGCGGCGATGCAGCGTTCCAGCTCGGCAGGCGCGGTCGTGGCGCCGTCCCGAATTTGCTCGCGGGTGGCGATCAGGTCAAAGAGCATGGTGTGCTAGAATCTTTGGGTTTTGCTGGGAGCAGTAACGCGGTGGTGCAGGTTTGCACATCCGGCGTGCCAGCTGCGGCAAAACCAATCGCAAACCAGCCCCGTCAAGGTGTTGCAAACGTCGATGAAACACGGCGTTGCAAATATGGGGGCTGATTTTAGACCTAACCTTTGGAGTATTTTTATGTCCGTCACCATGCGCGAAATGCTGGAAGCCGGTGTCCACTTTGGCCACCAAACCCGCTTCTGGAACCCCAAGATGGCCCCCTACATCTTTGGCCATCGCAACAAGATTCACATCATCAACCTGGAAAAGTCGCTGCCACTGTTCCAGGAGGCCCAAAAGTTCGCCAAGCAACTGGCTGCCAACCGCGGCACGATCCTGATGGTCGGCACGAAGCGCCAAGCCCGTGAAATCCTGGCCACCGAAGCGCAACGCGCTGGCGTGCCCTTCGTTGACCAGCGCTGGCTGGGCGGCATGCTGACAAACTTCAAGACCGTGAAGACCTCGATCAAGCGCCTCAAGGACATGAAGGCCCAGCAAGAAGCTGGTCTGGAAAGCCTGAGCAAGAAGGAGCAACTGACGTTCTCCCGCGAAATCGAGAAGCTCGAAAAGGACATCGGCGGCATCCAGGACATGGCTGCTCTGCCCGACGCCATCTTCATCATCGACGTGGGCTTCCACAAGATCGCCGTTGCTGAAGCCAAGAAGCTGGGAATTCCACTGATCGGCGTGGTCGATACCAACCACTCGCCCGAAGGCATCGACTACGTGATCCCTGGCAACGACGACTCGGCCAAGGCCGTGACGCTCTACGCCCGTGGCATCGCTGACGCGATCATCGAAGGCCGCGCCAACGCCGTGAACGAAGTGGTCAAGGCCGCTGCGTCCGAAAGCTCGGACGAGTTCGTGGAAGTGCAAGAAGCCGCCGCCTGATACCCGGCTGCGCGATACGTCGCGAAGAAAAGCGGGGCCCCTGGTGAGCCCCCTTTTTTTTAGGCTGAATCCAATCGATTGAACTGAACACTGAAGGAATAAAGATGGCTGCAATTACCGCAAGCATGGTTGCTGAACTGCGTGGCAAGACCGATGCCCCCATGATGGAATGCAAAAAGGCGCTGACGGAGGCCGACGGCGACATGGCCAAGGCCGAAGAGCTGCTGCGCGTGAAGCTGGGCACCAAGGCTGGCAAGGCCGCCTCGCGCGTGACGGCTGAAGGCGTGGTCGCCAGCTTCATCAGCGGCGATGTGGGCGCGCTGGTCGAAGTCAACAGCGAAACCGACTTCGTTTCCAAGAACGACAGCTTTATCGCCATGGCCAACGCCGCTGCCAAGCTGATCGCCGAGCACAACCCTGCTGACATCGAAGCGCTGGGCGCACTCGCGTACAGCCAAGACAGCTTCGGCCCCACGCTGGAAGACGTGCGCAAGGGCCTGATCGGCAAGATCGGTGAAAACATGTCTTTCCGCCGCTTCAAGCGTTTCAGCGGCTCCAACCTGGCTGCCTACCTGCACGGCTCGCGCATCGGCGTGGTCGTCGAGTTCGACGGTGATGCCACCGCCGCCAAGGACGTCGCCATGCACGTGGCCGCCATGAAGCCCGTGGCCCTGACCAGCGCCGACGTGCCTGCCGACCTGATTGCCAAGGAGCGCTCGGTTGCTGAAGGCAAGGCCGACGAAGCCAACAAGGAACTCGTGGCCGCTGGCAAGCCTGCGCAAAGCGCCGAAATCACGGCCAAGCGCATTGACGGCGCTGTGCAGAAGTACCTGAAGGAAGTCTCGCTGGCCGATCAAGTCTTTGTGAAGGCTGCCGACGGCAAGCAAACCGTGGCCCAGATGCTCAAGGCTGCCAACACCAACGTGAAGGGCTTCACGCTGTACGTGGTCGGTGAAGGCATTGAGAAGAAGGCCGACGACTTCGCTGCCGAAGTGGCCGCCCAAGTGGCTGCCGCCAAGGCCGCTGCTGCCTGATAGGCTGCTCTGCAGCCCTGTTCCCCCGCATTCGTTACTGCCGTACCTGCCTTTGGAGAAATCACCCATGTCCCTCGCTGCACCAGCCCACAAGCGCATCCTGCTCAAGCTGTCTGGTGAGGCGCTGATGGGGGAGGACTCCTTTGGTATCAACCGTGCCACCATCGTGCGCATGGTGGAAGAGATCGCTGAAGTCACGCGCTTGGGCGTGCAGGTGGCAGTGGTGATTGGCGGGGGGAATATTTTCCGTGGCGTGGCCGGCGGCTCGGTGGGCATGGACCGCGCCACCGCCGATTACATGGGCATGCTGGCTACCGTGATGAACGCGCTGGCCCTGGCCGATGCCATGGACAAGCAAGGCCTAGTGGCCCGTGTGATGTCCGCCATCGCCATCGAACAGGTGGTTGAGCCTTACGTGCGTCCCAAGGCCTTGCAGTACCTCGAAGAGGGCAAGGTCGTCGTGTTTGCCGCTGGTACAGGCAATCCCTTCTTCACCACCGATACCGCCGCAGCCTTGCGCGGAGCAGAGATCGGCGCCGAGCTGGTGCTCAAGGCCACCAAGGTGGACGGCGTTTATACTGCCGACCCCCAGAAGGACCCTTCGGCCACGCGCTACACGAAGCTCAGCTTTGACGAAGCGATGTCCCGCAACCTGGGCATCATGGATGCGACGGCCTTCGCCCTGTGCCGCGACCAGAAGCTGCCGGTGAAGGTGTTCTCCATCATCAAGCATGGCGCCCTGAAGCGCGTGGTGATGGGCGAGGACGAGGGTACGCTGGTTTACGCTTGATCACGATGGACGGCCTGCATTCGGTGCGGGCTGGCCCCAGGAGAAAACATGACGATTGCCGACATCAAGAAAACCGCTGAAACCAAGATGGACCAGTCCATCACAGCGTTCAAGAACAACCTTCAGAAGATCCGCACCGGCCGCGCCAATCCGGCCCTGCTCGACACCGTGCAGGTGGAGTACTACGGCTCCATGGTCCCTCTGAGCCAGGTGGCCAATGTGGCGTTGATCGACTCGCGCACCATCAGCGTTCAGCCCTGGGAAAAGGGCATGGGCGCCAAGATTGAAAAGGCCATTCGCGAAAGCGACCTGGGTTTGAATCCGGCCTCCATGGGCGACCTGATCCGCGTGCCCATGCCCCCCATGAGTGAAGAGCGCCGCAAGGAAATGACCAAGCTCGCACGCAACGAAGGCGAGAGCGCGAAGATCGCCGTGCGCAACCTGCGCCGCGATGCCAACGAATCCGTCAAGAAGCTGGTCAAGGACAAGCTGGCCTCCGAAGACGACCAAAAGCGCGCCGAAACCGACGTGCAGAAGTTCACCGACAAGCACATCGCCGAGATTGATGCGCTGGTGGCAGCCAAAGAGCAGGAAATCATGGC
>JBCNOJ010000119.1:0-11249 GCA_039593925.1 Acidovorax sp. | reverse complement strand
CCGTCGATGATCACCTTGTCGCCCGCGGCCAGGCCGTGTTCGACAATGCGCAGCCCGGCCAGGCACCGCAACTGGTGTTGTTGGATGTGCACCTGGGTGCAGGCGTTCATGGCCCGGACGTGTTCGCGCGGTTGTGCCAGCGCTGGGGCCAGACGCCCGCCGTGATCCTCGTCACCGCCGAACGCGACGCCACCTTGCGTCGCCAAGCCGCCGAACGCGGCTGGGGCTTTCTGGCCAAGCCAGTGCGTGCGCCTGCGCTGCGTGCGCTCGTGAGCCAGACGCTGCTGAGGATGCACGAAAGCCAACGGCAATAGCTATTAAATAGATAGCACTCAGGTGTTTTTCCAAAAGCGCCAGAAGCCATTCTGGCTACATCTTCGCAGCCGTTAAATCCTCTCGCTGTGGCTGGGCGTGTTTTGAGGAGGATTCGAAACCGTGGCGTCAAGAGAATTGTGAGCATCCGATGACTCACAAGGAATTGATAGGCGGATTCAATGCCCCCTGGCTGTTTGCATCATGATGTTACATATGTAAGCAACAGGGAGTTGGAGAGTATGTGTCGGTGGATAAAGGCTGTAGCGGTCGGGATGGCGTTCGTGTCGTTGTGGGCTCAGGGGGCCACGCAAGTGTCGTCGGAGGCGAGTTTGCGGAGTGCCATTGCGGCAGCGGCCGCTGGCGACCGCATTGAAATCACCCAACCCATCGTGGTGACCTCGCAGCTCGTTCTGAGCCGCAACATCACGATTTCAGGAGGCGGTCACCTCATCAGCGTCCCGCGCCCCGGTGTCAATGACGACGGATCGAACCGAGCGAGCGGGGCATCCAGTTTTCGGGTTTTCGCAGTGAACGCGCCTGCCGTCGTTGTGCTGGAAGACATGCACATCAAGGGCGGCAATACCGGTGATGGGGGCGCGATGAATGTGGCATTCGGCGCCACCGCCACGCTGAACCGCGTGACGATTTCCAACAGCCGGTCCCCGAACCGCGCGGGAGGGTTGGCCAACTTCGGCACCGTCTATCTGAACGATGGCCGTTTGATGCGCAACTCGGCCTTCTACGCCGGGGGGTTTGTAAATCGCGGCGGCAAGATGTTCATCAACCGCAGTACCTTTTCGGACAACCGCAGCGAGTCCACCGCAGGCGGCGGCGGAGCGGGCGAGAGCGAGGCCGAGGGCGCCCGCCCTTCTGTCATGTTTGTGAACAACTCCACGTTTGCAAACAACAAGAGCACCGAGCATGGTGGAGCCATCAAGAACAATGGCTCTTTGCTGTACGTATCCAACAGCACTTTCACCGGTAATGTCGCGTATGGAAATCCCGGCACCAGCCGCGGAGGGGCCATTGGGATCACCGGCGGTGCGCCCAATTCCAAGGTGTTCCTGGTCAACAACGTATTTGCCTATAACTACCGTGACGTTGGCCCGGCCGGAACCAATTCGCAGCAGTTCGAGCTGGATGACTTCCACTGGCATCCAGGGTCGAACGGTGAACTCTATGGGTACTACAACCTGTACCACGGCTCGCGAGGAGCCGGCTCAGGATGGGCAGACAAGCCGGCACTGTTCAAGGCGGACGTGCAGAACGAGCAGTACACCGCCGCGGCAGACGGCTCCACGGATTCTGTTTTTTCCGGTGGCTTTCTCTCCAAGGTCACCAACGGTTCGGGCGCTGAACTGGGAACAGCCCGGGTTTACCAGCCCTACGTGGTGAATGAATCCGGCTATGCGGTCCCGTCGCTCAAGGCCAACTCGCTGTTGTTGACCCCCGCCATGCGCGGCGTACGCACAGCGGTGCTGCTGGACTCTGCAACGCCGAGCCTCGCCTACTCTGCCGTCAACGACTGGACGACCTGGACAGACATCGCAGGCTCGCCAGGCGGCGACACAGCCAATCACGTGACGCTGGACCAGCTCGGCGGCATCCGTGTGCAACCTCCACAAAATCTTGCGCCGGTGCGTGGCGCAACGTCGTATGCGGTGGAAAACCTGTTTCAGGTGAAAGTGTTGCCTGGCGCCGGTGGGCAGGTTCAGGGAGGCAGCGTGTACGGCGAGGTGTACCCGACTGGCACGACCATAACCCTCACCGCGCTCGCAAACACCGGCCAGACCTTCGCCGGCTGGTACAACGAGAGCGGGATGCAGTTATCTGCCAACGTGGTCTACACCTTTACCGTAACGGGCAATACCTGGGTACAACCCCGCTTCACCGCCACCACGGATGGCTTGGTGGCCATCACGTACGCAAGCAGCGGCGTCACATCAGGCACCGTGCCGCCCTCCACGCGTGTACTGCCGAACCAGAGCCACACCACAGCAACGGCAGGCAATCTCAGCCGGGCAGGCTATACCCTGTCTGGCTGGAACACGGAGCCCAACGGCTCCGGAACCGCGTACAGCCCCGGCGCGCCCTTCACGTCCACCGGCAACGTCAGCCTCTATGCGCAATGGACGCCTGTGCGCACGGCCACTGTCACCGTCAACACCCGGCCCGTGGCGCTGGCGATGGCATGCCAGAGTTGTGCACTCACCTCCGCCTCGGTGGAACCCGTCCCCGCAGGCGCGCCCGCCAACATCGATCTGCGCTATCGGCTTCAGCGGTTTGAACTGATCGACGTGCAAGGCCCCGTGCAAGTGACTCTGACATTCCCGGAGCCCATTCCCACCGGCGAGACCCTGTGGAAACTCAAGGGGGGCGTCTGGTCCACCGTAACAGGCGCGGTGATCTCCGGCTCGACGGTTACCTACACCGTGGATGACAACGGACCGCTGGACGAAGCCGACACAGTGAACGGCGTGATTCGCGACCCCGTCGCCATGGCCTTCGGCCCTTTGGCAGCAGCCCCTGGAGGCTCCAGCGTGGTAGGTGTGCCGGTGGACTCTGATGCGTGGCGCTGGATGGCGGTCCTGTGCATTGCTTTGTGTGGCGGGTGGATGCTGCGGGCCAGAGCGGGCGGCAGCCACATGCGTTGACACGCTTGCAAGATCAGCGGATCGGGCACCGCAACCCGACCTCAACCCTGGCTTGCAGCGATCAGCCAGGGCACTCTACGAAGCAGCCTCGGTCTCCAAACTCTTGACCAGCACCGCCGCCTGCGTGCGGCTGTAGCACTCCAGCTTTTTCAGGATGGCCGTGACGTGCACCTTCACGGTGTTTTCGGCCAGGCCCAGCGCGCTCGCGATCTGCTTGTTGAGCAAGCCATCGGCCAGGCACAGCAGCACCCGGAACTGCTGCGGCGTAAGCTGGGCCAGCCGCGCGGCCAGCTCGGCGTCGGCCTCGGAGCGTTCGGCCGCCATGGGCGGAAAGCCACTGCCGCCGTCCAGCACGGCCTGGATCGCATCGCCCATGGCTTCGGCTGGCGCGGACTTGGGGATGAAGCCTGCCGCACCGAACTGCTGGGCTCGGCGGATGACACGCGGGTGATCGTTGGACGAGATGATGACCACGGGCAGCTCGGGGTACTCGCCGCGCACGTGCAGCAGCGCGGAGAAGCCGCGCGTGCCGGGCATGCTCAGGTCCAGCAGCACCAGTTCGACCTCGGGATGCTCCTGCAGCATCTGGCCCAGCGTGGCGGCGCTGGCGGCCTCCAGCGTGCGGTACTGGGGCAGCCGCTCGCGCAGCACGTGCAGCACGGCCGCGCGGAACAGGGGGTGGTCGTCAGCGACGAGAAGCGTGGGCTCGGACATGGAATGCACAGTCTGCCACGGTACGGTGCCTTCCTGCCTTGCAGATCCCAGTACAGGCTGCCCGACTGCTGAACAGAGACTGCGGCCCGGCCCCGCGGGCACCGCTGTAGGTCTGGCTCTGCAGAACCGCCGGAGGCGACAACCTCAGGGAGGCGGCGCGACGCCGCTCAGGGAGAGTCACTCGCCTCTCCAGAATGCGGGCCGCGCGTAGTGGTGCTTGAGGAAGTCGATCCACAGCCGCACGCGCAGCGGGAGGTGCTTGCGCTGCGGGAAGACCACGTAGATGCCGTTGGGCGGCGCGGCAAAGTCCTCCAGCACCGCAGCCAGGCGGCCGGCGGCGATCTCGGCCTCGACCTCCCAGGTGCTGCGCCAGGCGATGCCGTAGCCGGCCAGGCACCAGTCGTGCAGTACCTGGCCGTCAGAACAATCCAGCGGGCCGCCGGGCTTGAGGTGCATGACCTCGGTGGCCCCCTCGGCGAGCGGCACGCGCGCTCCTGCAGGGGCGCCTTCCAAGCCTTCCCCGCTGGCGGCCCGCGGAACGCGGAACGCCCAGCCGCGCGTCTGCGATGCGTCGCTGGAGAGCGTGAGGCAGTCGTGCTGCAGCAGCTCGGCCGGGGTGCGTGGCGTGCCGCGCCGGGCCAAGTAGGCGGGCGTGGCCACGCACAGGCGGCGGTTGTCGGCAATGCGCACGCTCACCAGGGACGAGTCTGGCAGGTCGCCCACGCGTACGGCGCAGTCAAAGCCCTCGCCTGCGAGGTCGACTACGCGGTCGCTGAGGTTCAGGGAGATGGTCACGTCCGGATGCTCAGCCCGAAAACGCGGCACCAGCGGCGCTACGTGGCGGCGGCCAAACCCGGCCGGTGCGGTGATGCGCAAATGGCCGGTCGCCTTGACACCGCCTTCGGACACGCTGGCCTCGGCATTGGCCACATCGGACAGCAGGCGCTGACAGTCTTCCAAAAATGCACTGCCCTCGTGCGTGAGGCTGATGCGCCGCGTGGTGCGCACCAGCAGCTTGACGCCCAGATGCTCTTCGAGCGCGTCGAGCCGCCGCCCCATGATGGCGGGCGCCACGCCCTCGGCCTTGGCGGCCGCCGTGAGGCTGCCGCGCGTGGCCACTGACACAAAGGATTCAAACGCCTTGAGCTTGTCCATGGCAGATTTTTTGATTGAAATTGACCTCTGGCGCTTGTCCATAAAGCGCTAACAGCTCACCTTTTGATAGCAAATACAAACAGGCTTGTCATCGTATCCGCTTTTGCAAAAAAGTCACTGGTTTAGAGATTTTCAGCGTATTTATGTGCACGGATATTTGCAATACAGTCTGTCAATGCTCGCCATTCCCGGCGTTTTTCATTCGTTTTTTCCAGAGAGCTTTTCCATGACCGACCGCACCTCCGTCCACGGCCTGCAAGTGGCCACCTCCCTGTATCGCTTTGTCGAAGACAAGGTGCTGCCCGGCACGGGCGTGGGCAGCGAAGCGTTCTGGAAGGGTTTCGACGCCATCGTGACCGACCTGGCCCCGCGCAACATCGCTCTGCTGGCCGAGCGCGACCGCCTGCAGACCGAGCTGGACACCTGGCACAAGGCCAACCCCGGCCCCATCAAGGACATGGTGGCCTACCGCGGCTTCCTCGAAAAGATCGGCTACCTGGTGCCCCAGCCTGCCGACGTGAAGGCCACCACGGCCAATGTGGACGACGAGCTGGCGACGCAGGCCGGCCCGCAGCTGGTGGTGCCCATCCTGAACGCTCGCTATGCACTGAACGCCGCCAACGCGCGCTGGGGCAGCCTGTATGACGCGTTGTATGGCACGGACGCCATCCCCGAAACCGATGGCGCCGAAAAGGGCAAGGGCTACAACCCCGTGCGCGGCGCCAAGGTGATTGCGTTTGCGCGCCAGGTGCTGGACGACACGGCGCCCCTGGCCTCGGGCTCGCACAAGGATTCGACGGGCTACAAGGTCGAGGGCGGCCAGTTGGTCGTTTCTCTCGCCAACGGCAGCACCACGGGCCTCAAGGACGCGTCGCAATTCAAGGGCTACCAGGGCAACGCTGCCGCGCCTTCGTCGGTGCTGCTGCAGCACAACGGCCTGCACCTGGACATCCAGATCGACCGCAGCACGCCCATCGGCCAGTCTGATGCCGCGGGCGTGAGCGACCTGGTGCTCGAAGCGGCCCTGTCCACCATCCTGGACCTGGAAGACTCCGTGGCCGCCGTGGACGCCGAAGACAAGGTGCTGGGCTACAGCAACTGGCTGGGCATCATCCAGGCCACGCTGACCGAGCAGGTCGCCAAGGGCGGCAAGACCTTCACGCGCGGGCTGAACCCTGACCGCGTTTACACGGCTCCGGCTGGTGGCGAGGTCCGCCTGCATGGCCGCTCGCTGATGTTCCTGCGCAATGTGGGCCACCTGATGACCAACCCGGCCATCCTGTGGAAGGACGCGCAAGGTGCGCAGCGCGAGATCCCAGAAGGCATCATGGATGCAGTGGTCACAACGGCCATCGCATTGCACGACCTGCAAGGCCATGGCGCCAACGGAATCCGCAACTCCCGCAAGGGCAGCGTCTACATCGTCAAGCCCAAGATGCACGGCCCCGCCGAAGTGGGCTTTGCCGCTGAACTGTTCGGCCGCGTCGAGAAACTGCTGGGCCTGCCCGACAGCACCGTCAAGCTGGGCATCATGGACGAAGAGCGCCGCACGTCGGTCAACCTGAAAGCCTGCATCGCCGCCGCATCGAGCCGCGTGGCGTTCATCAACACCGGCTTCCTGGACCGCACCGGCGACGAGATGCACACCGCCATGCATGCGGGCCCCATGGTACGCAAGGGCGACATGAAGACCAGCGCCTGGATCCAGTCGTACGAGAAGAACAACGTGCTGGTGGGCCTCTCTTGCGGCCTGCGCGGCAAGGCGCAGATTGGCAAGGGCATGTGGGCCATGCCCGACCTGATGGCCGAAATGCTTAAGCAGAAGATCGCCCACCCCAAGGCCGGTGCCAACACCGCCTGGGTGCCCAGCCCCACGGGTGCCACGCTTCATGCCCTGCACTACCACCAGGTCAACGTGGCCGAGGTGCAGAAGGAACTGGAAAAGACCAGCGCCGACGCCGAGCGCGACAACCTGCTCACCGGTCTCCTGACCGTGCCCGTGAGCGCGAACCCGAACTGGAGCGACGCCGAGAAGCAACAGGAGCTGGACAACAACGCGCAGGGCATTCTGGGCTACGTGGTGCGCTGGGTGGACCAGGGCGTGGGCTGCTCCAAAGTGCCAGACATCCACAACGTGGGCCTGATGGAAGACCGCGCCACGCTGCGCATCAGTAGCCAGCACATGGCCAACTGGCTGCTGCACGGCGTGGTGACCGAAGCCCAGGTGCGCGAGACCTTTGAACGCATGGCCGCCGTGGTGGACCAGCAAAACGCGGGTGACCCGCTGTACCAGCCCATGGCCGGGCACTTCGATACCAGCATGGCCCACAAGGCAGCGTGTGACCTGGTCTTCAAGGGCATGGAGCAGCCGAGCGGCTACACAGAACCGCTGCTGCACGCCTGGCGCCTAAAGCTCAAGGCAGCCCAAGCAGCCTGAGTCGCTTTCGAAACGGGGTAAATGCCGCATGGGGCGGCATCCCTCACGCCCCGAGCCGCCAGTGTCAGCGATGCTGGCGGAACTCCCATTTTGATAGCTGCCAGCGCTTATCAGATAAGCGCTGGCAGCTATTTTTATCATACCCATCGAAGTTTTCACGCGCGTCGCTGTACGAGCAGCCCAGGCAATCCGCGCTGGGCGGAATGGGCCGTACACTGGGTGACCACGTGCACGGCATCGGTGTTGGCGGTGGGCCATTCCCGCCTCTCGCACCCCACCGGCCATGCCTTCATTCCCGCAACAAACCGCCGTGCCAACCCCCACCCCGCCCTCCGCATCCGCCCCTTCGGCATCGGCATCCACTTGCCCCTTGTGCGGACAGGCGAACCAGTGCGCCATTGCTGCGGGGCAGCCAGCAGACAGTTGCTGGTGCATGGCACGCGTGATTGACCCCAGCGTGATTTCTGCCCTTGCGCCAGATCAGCGCGGCAAGGCCTGCATCTGCCCTGCCTGCGGCTCTTCGGGCGCCCCACCCGCGCCCAGCGCCAACGCTTTGGGCACGCCGATATGATTTCGCCTTTGTTTTTACCCACCTTGCAAGGAAGCTGACATGCCCACGTACCACGTCGAAATGATGGAAGGCCGCACGATTGAACAGAAGAAAAAGCTGGTGGAAGAGATCACCCGCGTGTCTGTGGAAGTGCTGGGCGGCTCGCCCGAGTCGGTCGACATCCTGATTACGGACGTCAAACGCGAGAACTGGGCCACGGGCGGCAAGCTGTGGTCTGAAAGGACTTGAGAATTTGACCGGGGCGCACAGAGCGCCCTTTTTCATGGGCGGGGCGCGCGAGATTGCGCGAACATCCGCAGCGCAAACGGGCGGTAACTGAACGCTGCCATCGAAATCCTCGTGTACAACGTCTGCCAAACAGCGCTTTGCCTTCACCACGATTCACGCCATTGCCATGACCGCATCTCCTTCCCCAGGCTCCCTCGCCGCCTTGCGCGAACGCCATGGCGAGCGCTACCGCTGGCTGTTATTGCTGTCGGTGATGGTCGGCACCATGGCGTCGATCATGTCCTCGACGATCGTGAATGTGGCCATTCCAGATATGAGCCACTACTTCCTGCTGGGGCAGGAACGGGCGCAGTGGGTGACCTCAGGCTTCATGGTGGCGACCACGGTTTCCATGCTGACCACGCCGTGGCTGCTGTCGCGCTACGGCTATCGCAGAACGTATACGGGTGCGATGCTGCTACTTTTGCTGGGCGGTGTGGGTGGCGGCCTTGCTCAGGACTATGGCTTGGTGCTCGCAGCCCGTGTAGCCGAAGGGCTGGCAGCCGGTGTTGTGCAGCCCATTCCGGCCGTCATCATCCTGTATGCCTTTCAACCGCACGAGCAGGGTCGTGCCAGTGGCATCTTCGGCATGGGCGTGGTGCTGGCGCCGGCCATCGGGCCCAGCATCGGTGGGTTGCTGGTGGACTGGTTTGGCTGGAGGTCGATATTCTTCATGGTCGTTCCTTTCTGTCTGGCCTCGCTCTGGCTGGCATACAGGTTCGTGCCTGTGACTGCCCCCGGCGGCGTCGAAGCCAATCGCCACGGTGATCCGCTGGATTGGCGGGGCCTTCTGATGGGTACTGTCGGAACACTGTGCCTGTTGAACGGCTTGGTGGCCCTTCACGGCGGTTCCATGGCGGAGGCAATGGGCCTGTTGGCAACCTCTGGCATCGCAGTTGCCTGTTTCATTGCGTGGCAGCGCCGCCTCATCCAGCAAGGCCGCAAGCCGCTTATGGACTTGCGGCTGTTCCAGTATCGGCAGTTCGCCATGGGCAGCATCGTCGCGTTCATCTATGGCACGGCGTTGTTCGGCTCCACTTACCTGCTCCCCGTGTTCATGCAACTGGGGCTTCAGCTTTCCGCCTCGCACGTGGGCACCCTGATGCTGCCGGCGGGTTTCGTTCTTGCCATCACCATCGCAGGCGTTGGCCGCCTGGCCGATCGGCAACCCACACATTTGCTGGTCTGCACCGGGCTTGGACTGCTGGCCTTGTCTTTCGGGCTGATGGTGTTTGTGGGGCTGAGTTCACCCCTGTGGATGCTGGTGGCCTTCGCCATCCTGGGCCGCATTGGGCTGGGTTTCATTCTTCCCTCGCTCAATCTGGGGGCCATGCGCCCACTGGACAAATCGCTCATCTCTCAAGGCTCCAGCGCCATCGGCTTTTTACGCATGCTGGGCGGGGCTGCCGGAGTCAGCCTTTGCGGTATCTTCCTGGAATGGCGGTTGAGCGCGCACGGTGCGTCTCTGACCGAATCAGCCAGCAACCCCGCGCGTATCACGGCTTTTGCGGAGACTTTCTGGATGCTCACCTTCTTGTGCGCACTCGCGCTGACGGCGGCGTGGCAGCTGCGAGCGCCCAAGGAATCCAAGCCCAATCCGTAGAAGCCATGCGTATCTGCTCCCGCAGGTTTGGATTGGCCAGTTGGCCACGAGGCTGTTCCGACGGTTCATTGCATTTGCGCGCGAGCCGACTGCACAACCTGCACGCCCAACAACCTCTTCACATTCTTATTGACCGCTCGTACGGAATCGATCCATGTGCCAACTGCTCGGCATGAACTGCAATGTCCCCACGGATGTGACCTTCAGCTTCACGGGGTTTGCCCAACGGGGCGGGAGAACGGACCATCACAGCGATGGCTGGGGAATCGCCTTCTTTGAAGACAAAGGCCTGCGCCATTTTGTGGACCACATGGCTGCGGTGGATTCACCCGTTGCAGAGTTGATCCGACGCTACCCCATCAAAAGCCGCAATGTCATCGCCCACATCCGCAAAGCCACACAAGGCGTTGTCAACCTTCAGAACTGCCACCCGTTTGTTCGCGAGCTCTGGGGACGCTACTGGGTGTTTGCACACAATGGTGATCTGAAGGATTTTCGGCCTCGGCTGCACTCTCATTTCCACCCCGTGGGTGATACCGACAGCGAGCACGCATTCTGCTGGATCATGCAGGAGTTGGCCAAGTCCCACGCAAGCGTTCCGCCTATTTCAGAGTTGACGCTCACCCTTAAAGAGCTTGCCGCCCGGATTTCTCCGCGGGGCACCTTTAATTTCTTGCTCTCCAACGGCCAGGCGTTGTGGGCGCATGCATCCACCAGTCTCCACTACATCGAGCGACGCCACCCGTTCGGGGAAGCGCATTTAAGCGACGAAGACGTTCGTCTGGATTTTTCCAAAGAAACGCAGGAGCAGGACGAGGTATCGGTAATCGCCACCAGCCCGTTGACAACAAACGAAAGGTGGATCGCGTTCAGCCAAGGGGAACTGCTGGTGTTTTCACAAGGACGCAAGTTGGCTTTCTAACGCCAGTTTCCAGCCAGCTGCTTCCCTTCAAACGTAATTCAACCAGCCTTGTCCAATTGGCTGGCTTGATATTACGCCCCCAAAGCAAAAAACCCCAGTCTTTTTGAGACTGGGGTTTTCTGGGCTGTAAGAGCCTGACGATGACCTACTTTCACACGGGAACCCGCACTATCATCGGCGCAAAGTCGTTTCACTGTCCTGTTCGGGATGGGAAGGAGTGGTACCAACTTGCTATGGTCATCAGGCATAACTGGTTGTCATGCTGCTTTTGGTGCAACACAACGAATTCATAGAGTCTGGAATCAGATTTTGTGTTTTGACTGCGTCTAACTTGGCATAACAGACTTTGAGCTTCACGCTGTGTAGCGTGTTGGCTATCAAAGTTATAGGGTCAAGCCGCACGAGCAATTAGTACAGGTTAGCTTAACGCATTACTGCGCTTCCACACCCTGCCTATCAACGTCCTGGTCTTGAACGACTCTTTAGGGGGCTCAAGGCCCCGGCAGATCTCATCTTGAAACGAGTTTCCCGCTTAGATGCTTTCAGCGGTTATCTCTTCCACACTTAGCTACTCGGCAATGCCACTGGCGTGACAACCGATACACCAGAGG
>JBCNOJ010000118.1:0-11316 GCA_039593925.1 Acidovorax sp. | reverse complement strand
CACGGCGGCATCCACCGCGGTGCCGCCAGCCTTAAGCACATCGCACCCGGCCTTGGTGGCCAGCGGGGTGTTGGCCACCACCATGTATTTGCTCGACTGCTTGGCCTTGTAGCCCAGGCGGTAGCCCGATGCCGCCTCGGGTGCTGCAGGGTCGCCGGCCACACCGGAGCCCACCACCACGGCCGAACCTGAGCTGGACACCACCGAGCAGCTCTGGCTGTTGTCGTCCACGGCCAGGTCGTTGCCCGAGCTACCGCCGCAGCCCGAAAGCACCAGCGCAAAGGCCACGGGCGTCAGCGCCCAAAGCCGGATGTTCCTCTTCTTCATCTTGGATCTCCTTGTGTTGTCCATTCGTGGGCATCCATTGACCACGCGACATCGTCCGCGCAAAAAGCATGCCTTGTCGAATGTTTTGTCATGCCGATTTCACAATACTGGCATCTCGGCAGGGCAATGGCACGGCAAACATCGGCTCGCCACCGCGCTGGCGCAAGGCCGGGCACAGCCAGAGCCGGCACTCAAAATTTTGATCAAATCAGGCTCTAGCGCTTATCCAATAAGCGCAAGCAGCTATTGTTTTTGATATCCGAGCCCATTCCCCGGGCATGCCGACAGGCCTACACTGCGCCCAGACCGCAGCAGGAGACACCCATGGCACCAACGCCCATCACCCCCGAACACTTTGCCGCCGAGCTTGCCCGCGAGGGCTTCGAGCCTCCGGTCACCGTGACGCGCGAAGCCGGTGGCATGCTGGGCGACCACACCCACCCGTTTGAGGCCAAGGCGCTGGTCCTGTCGGGCGACATCCGCATCGCGACCGCCCGCTCCGAACGCGTCTACGAGGTGGGCGACATTTTTCATCTGGCGGCGGAAGAACCCCATTCAGAGTTCTACGGCCTGTTCGGCGTGCAGTACCTCGTGGGCCGCAAGGCGCCGCAGGCCACAGCCTGACAGGGCGCTCCTGGCCCCTCAGGCCAGCAGCGCTACGGCGGCCGAGAAGCTCAGGAACGCCAGCGCCGTGGACACCAGGATGATGCGGGCCACGCGCCCGTTGTTCGCACCGAATTTTTCGGCCAGCAACGACACATTGCTGGCGCTGGGCAACGCGGCCAGCAGCACCAGCACCGTGAGCGCGAACGGCGTGAGCGGCACGCCCAACGCGATGGCCGCCAGGCCCATGCCCCACACCAGCAGCGGGTGCACCAGCAACTTGGCCAGGGCCACCGGCACATACAGGCGAGCGGGCACCTGCTCGTGCTCGTTCATCTGCGAGCGGGCCAGCACCGCGCCAATGGTGAACAGCGCCACAGGGGATGCGGCATCGGCCAGCATGGCAATGGTCTTGTCCACGGGGCCAGGCAGCGTGAAATGCAGCGCAGACGCCAGTGCCCCCAGCGCGATGGACCACGGCATGGGGTTGGTGGCCATGCCCTTGAAAGCATTCTTCAGCGCCACGCCCACGCCATGCGTGCCCGCGCCGTCCAGGCGCGACAGCGCAATGCACAGCGAGCTGGTGATGACCATGTCCACCACGATGGTGAGGATGGCCGGGCCCGCTGCCTGGGCGCCCAGCAGCGCCACCAGCAGCGGCACGCCCATGAAGCCGGTATTGGGGAAGGCCGCCACCAGAGCGCCAAAAGCCGCATCGTTCCAGCCAATGCGCCCACGGCGCGTGAGAGCCACCGTGGCGCCCACCATGATCAGCGCGCACAGCCCATAGACGCCCGCCACCGCCGGGTCCAGCAACTGGCCGATCGGCGTGCTGGCGCCAAAGCGGTACAGCATGCAGGGCAGCGCGAAATACAGCACGAAGGCATTGAGCCCCGGGATCGCGGGTTGTGGAAGCACGCCACGCCGTGCGGCCAGATAGCCGCACAGCACCAGCGCGAAGAAGGGGAAGGTGATGAGGAGGACGGAGAGCACGGGGCGCTATTGTCGGCGCTGCCAGCAACAGCCTGCGCGCAAGTGGCAGGCCCCGGTCAGCGCTGATTCAGACCGGCGCCCTCGCAGCCGGCGATGCTGCGCCATGTACGGGGGCAAGCAAGAAGCCCTGCAGATGCCTACTGCTTGCGCTGGATGATGAGGTTGCGCTTGGCATCCTCAGGGTAGGCAAACGTGATGGCACCGTTCTTGACCTGGCCGATGACCAGCATGTTGCGCGTGATGGCGTCCTTGTCCTGCACGCTGAACGGCTTGTCGTACGTGGAGACCACGCCGTAGTAGGTCTTCATCTTGCCCTCCAGCGATTCCTTGATGGCCCGGCCATTCAGGTTGCCGTCGCGGATGCCCAGGAACGAATACATGAGCAGGTAGGTCGCGTCATACGCATTGGCCGCCGCCATGGGCACCGCCACCTTGCGCTGGTACTTGCGCGTGTAGCTGGACAGGAACGACGCCCGCCGCTCGTTGCTGGGCTCGGCAATGAAGGTCTGCACCATCAGCGCGCCCTCGGCCGCGTCCTTGGCACCTTCGATGAAGTTGGGAAACGACAGCGGCCACGCGCCCACCTGCGGCACCTTCCAGCCCAGCGCCTTCTTGCCGTTGGCGATGACCGCGTTCTCAGGCCCCACGGTGTAGCTGTAGACTACGGTGGCGCCCGCGTTGCGCGCGGCGGTGAGCTCGGCCGTGAGGTCTTTCACGCCCAGGTCAAAGCGCGCCACGTGCACCGGCTTGAGGTTCTTGGCGGCCAGCGCGGCCACCACGTCGTTAAAGCCGCCCTCCCCATAGCCCGTGGTGTCCGCAAAGATGGCCACCTTGTCCCACCCGCGCTTCAAGATGTCGTCCACCATGAAGGGGGCCTGCAGCGCGTCGCGCGCCTGCACGCGGAAGATGAAGCTGTCGGCCGCCGGGTACTTGGCCGTGACGGCCGTGCCCGACGAACAGGGCACGATGAGCGGCATCTTCGCGTCCTGGAACAGGTCGATGGCCTTCATGGCCACGCCGGTGTTGCAAAAGCCGATGGCAGCGACCACCTTCTCGCCCAGCAGTTCCTGGCTCACCTTGCGGCCTTCGTCCGGGTTGGCCTTGTCGTCCTTCACCACCAATTCCAGCGGGCGGCCCAGGTAGCCGCCCACGGCGTTGATCTCGTCCACCGCCAGCTGGATGCCGTTGAGCATGGGCACACCGAAGTCGGCAGAGGGGCCGGTGAACGGCCCCACCACGCCGATGCGCACGGGGGTGTTGGTGCCCGGCTGCGCCTGTGCAGGCAGCGCCATGCAGCCCGCAAACAAAAAGGCGATGGCAGACATGGCAAGCGCCCGGCGGGACGGGCCGCGCTGGTTTGCGTGCGGTGGCAACCTGTCGACCTGGGAGTGCGAATGGGAATTCATCGGGCTTGTCTCCATGCATCGGCTGCGTGCGGGGTTCAGCACGCAGCGTGGGTAGGTGGCCCGAGTATCGAAGTGCCCCAGCGGCCTTCCCTAGCGGGGTTTCCCTCAGCGCAGCTGCGTGTCGTCAGGGCCTTGTCAGCCCGCTGACCGGCGCGTGCCGGGCGCGCAGCGCCGGTATCATTGCGCGCTTTGCTGCGGGCCTCCTTCCACGCGCTCGCCCGCAACCCGTTCCCCGCGTTCTTCCTTCACTCCCTTCCGCGCTCCGCCCTCCCCCATGTCTGCCGGTCTCAATCTCGCCCAGCTCCAGGCCGTTCACTACACCGACGGGGCCTGTCTCGTCCTGGCAGGGGCTGGCTCGGGCAAGACCCGGGTAATCACCATGAAGATCGCCCACATGATCGAAAAAGGGATGGACCCCAAGCGCATTGCGGCCATCACCTTCACGAACAAGGCGGCGTCGGAAATGCGCGAGCGCGCGGGCCACCTGATTGGCAAGCGGGCCAAAGATGTGCTGATCTGCACCTTCCACGCGCTGGGCGTGCGCATGGTGCGCGAAGACGGGCATGTGCTGGGCCTCAAGCCGCAGTTCAGCATCCTCGACGCTGACGACGTCACGGGCATCCTGAAGGAAGCCTCGGGCGGCACCACCGACATGGCCACGGCGCGCCAGTGGCAGTGGGTGATCAGCAAGTGGAAGAACATGGGCCTGACCTCTGAGCAGGCGCTGGCCCAGGCGGCGGACGACAACGAACGCATCATCGCCACGCTGATGGCGCGCTATGAAGAGCGCCTGGCGGCCTACCAGAGCGTGGACTTTGACGACCTGATCGGCATGCCGCTGCGCCTGCTGCGCGACTTCCCCGAAGTGCGCGCCAAGTGGCAGGCGGCACTGGGCCATGTGCTGGTGGACGAATACCAGGACACCAACGCCACGCAGTACGAACTGCTCAAGCTGCTGGTGGGCGAAAAGGGGCACTTCACGGCCGTGGGCGACGATGACCAGTCCATCTACGGCTGGCGTGGAGCCACGCTGGACAACCTCAAGAAACTGCCGGTGGACTACCCCCACCTCAAGGTCATCAAGCTGGAGCAGAACTACCGCTCCACCAGCGCCATCCTGCGCGCCGCCAACAACGTGATCGGCCCCAACCCCAAGCTGTTCCCCAAGACGCTGTTCAGCGAGCTGGGCGAAGGCGAGCCGGTGCGCGTGGTCGATGCCGACAACGAAGAGCACGAAGCCGAGCGCGCCGTGGCCCGCATCCAGAGCCTGCGCGCCGCCAGCAACCCGCCGCCGGACTGGAAGAGCTTCGCCATCCTGTACCGCGCCAACCACCAGGCCAAGCCGTTTGAAAAGGCGCTGCGCAAGGCCAACATCCCCTACAAAGTCTCGGGCGGCACCAGCTTCTTTGACCGGGCGGAAATCAAGGACCTGTGCGCCTGGTTCCGTCTGTGGATCAACAACGACGATGACCCAGCGTTCCTGCGCGCCATCACCACGCCCAAGCGCGGCATTGGCCACACCACGCTCGCGGCGCTGGGCGCGTTTGCCACGCAGCACAAGCAGAGCATGTTTGGTGCGCTGTTCAATGGCATGCTGCCGGCCGCCGTGCCCAAGCGCGCCATGGACGGCCTGCATGAGTTTGGCCGCTACATCAACTACCTGGAGTACAGCGCCCGCCGCACGGTCGGCGCCGAAGACGCCCGCGCCTTTCTGAACGAATGGCTCAAGGAAATTGGCTACGAGCAGCACCTGTACGACAACGAAGACAGCGAAAAGGTGGCCGCCGCCCGCTGGAGCAACGTGATGGAGTTCTGCGACTGGATGGCCCAGCGTGCGGGCGGGCAGATTGACGACACCGCAGGCGCCGTGGTGGCCAAGGAGACCAAGAGCCTGCTGGAGGTCTCGCAGACCATTGCGCTGCTCTCCACCATCAGCGAGCGCGAGCAGGAACAGGACATGGTCACGCTCTCCACCCTGCACGCCAGCAAGGGGCTGGAGTGGCCGCACGTGGTGCTGGTGGGCGTGACCGAGGGCATGCTGCCCTTCAAACTGGACGACGACGAAGGCCGCCAGCAGAGGGTGACCGACGACGTGCTGCAGCGCCTGCAGGAAGAGCGCCGCCTGATGTATGTGGGCATCACCCGCGCTCAACGGTCGCTGGCCGTGAGCTGGACCAAGCGGCGCAAGAAGGGCCGCGAGATGGTGGCGGCACAACCCAGCCGCTTCATCGCAGAAATGGGCCTGGACAAGACCACCGCCCGCGAAGACCCGCGCGAAAAGCTCAAGGCTTTGCGCGCCGAATTCGCAGCCAAAAAAGCGCTGGCAGACAGCGCCCCGCCCGCCGTGTGACGCCAAAGCCACTGTGCGATGGCACGTAGCTCGGCGCATAAGGGATCAAAGGCGCTTTGGTTTTGATAGCTAGTAGCGCTTATCCTACAAGCGTCAGAGGGCAAAATCGCTCAAAATCCCACGCCGCTTGCCCCATGGCGTGCACCCAAGCCGCCCTTGATCAGCCACGGTGAAATGGGCGCTGGCAAGCGGACTCTGGAAGAATCGATCAACGAAAAAACGAACATCAGCACCGCCTGGATAGGCCAGGCGGTGGCTGGCAGTTGCGGCAAGGAAACACGCGGAACATGGAACAAAGCCACCCCCAAACCCTCGGGCGCCTCGGCCCCTTGCGCGCCGCACAGTCCGGCCTGCCCGGCAGGACACACGCCTTGCCCCTGCCCCCGGCCTGCCTGCGGCACACCGCGGCACTGCTGCTCGCGGCCTTCGCGCCAGCGGGTGCGGCCCTGGCGCAGCCGTCCACACCCATTGTTCCTCCCACGGCAGGGCCGGCTGCTTCGTCCTCCAGCGCGGCGTCGCCCAGCGTTTCCGGCAGTGCACGCGACGCCCTGCGCCGCTGCACCGCACTCACCACCGACGACCAGGCCCGGCTGGCCTGCTTTGACCAGTGGGCCGGTGCCCAGGCATGGCAAGCTCCGGGCGCATCGGCCGAAGCGTCCACCGAAGCCGCTGCAGTGCCACCCCCGGTGGACACCACCTTGCCCGCCACGCGCGTGATCGACGTGGCGCGGGTGGATGGTTGCCGCGACACGCAATACAGCGACCTTTCGCGTTTCTGGGAACTGGAGACGGGCAGCGACTGCGGCACGTTCAGCTTCCGTGGCTACCGGCCCATCACGGTGTCGGTGGTGGGGGCGAGCAACGTCAACCGCCAGCCCACGTCGGATGCCGAAGGCAACTCGGCCACGGAATCCACGCCCTACCGCCGCGCGGAAAACCGCATCCAGCTTTCGGTGCGCACCAAAGTCGCCCAAGGCCTGCTCACGCAGGGCCACCCCACGCTCAAGGACTCGGTGTGGTTCGGCTACACGCAGCAGTCGTACTGGCAGCTGTTTACGCCCGAGATCTCGCGCCCCTTCCGCGCCACCGACCACGAGCCTGAGGTGATGTACGTCTACCCCACCACGGCCGAGCTGCCGTTCGGCTGGAAGTGGCGCTACAGCGGCGTGGGCCTGGTGCACCAGTCCAATGGCCAGAGCAAGCCGCTGTCGCGCAGCTGGAACCGCGTGTACCTGATGACGGGCATGGAGCTGGGCAACCGCTTCAGCGTGAACGCCCGCATCTGGAAGCGCATTCCCGAAAGCTCGGGCAGCGACGACAACCCAGGCATCAGCGACTACATCGGCCGCGGCGAGCTGTCGGCTTTCTGGAACTACGACCAGAACAACACCCTGGGCGCCACCCTGCGCCACTCGCTCGCCCGCAGCGACCGCGGCTCGGTGCGCGTGGAATGGCTGCAGAGCCTGGGCACGGGCCTCTTCGGCGGCAAGAGCAACCTGCGCCTGCACACGGCGCTGTTCAGCGGCTATGGCGACAGCATGATCGACTACAACCGCAAGCGGACCGTGTTCAGCGTGGGGCTGAGCCTGGTGGATTTTTAAGCAGGTACATCCCCCTGAGGCGCTGCGCGCCTTTCCCCTTCTCTCGAATGGCTGCGACATTCGGGAAGAGGGATGCAGCTCTCGCTGCGGGGCGGCCCTTGCTTGGCTGCCCTCGCTTGGTGCGTGCCGGTTGCGATGGCCGCGTGCGTTGCAGGCAATACCAAGAGTGTGCATCCGAATTCACTCACAACTCGTTACGACCTCGTCCTCAAGTTTCAGGGATTGGTGCCGATGCGCCGCCACAATGGCACGCGCATCGACACCGGCATGGCGTGCTGCCACACACCCGATAAGCGTGGCTTTTTGGCTGTTTTACCTGCTATTGCCTTGTGCGTGCGCCCTCGAAAATGCCATCAGAGAGGAACACCCATGGACATGCAATACCAGCTCAAGGCCGGCAGCTATTACCTGTACGACATGCGCGATACACCCAGCGCCGTGACGGGTGAGCGGCGCTTCAAGCTCAAGACCGATACGGTGGCCATTGCGTTTGACAAGCACACGGGCGAGGTGCACCAGCATGGCAGCCCCACCCGCATCCAGTCCTGGGCCAACAACACGCGCCGCCGCCTGCGCGCCGCTGGGGCTCAGGATGTGGCCAACGACATCGTGGTGGTGTCGGGCCCGCTGCCGGTGGATGAATTGAACAAATGCCTGTGGGTGAACGGCTATGTGCGCCGCATGTTCTCGCGCTTGGCCACCTTGCCGCACGGCAAGCTGCAGCGGCCTGCTGAGCCATTTCGCAAGGCGGCTTGACTGACAGCGCCTTGAAGGCACTTTGAAGGCTGGCTGCCAAAGTCCGAACGCCTTCAGCGCCGCTTCCGGGCCGCGCACAGCGGCCTGCCAACGCACGTCCGCCACACCGCCAACTGCGTTGCACACCGCTCAGGCCGGCGTGTCCTCCACCAGATCGCCCTCGGCAGCTTCCAGCGTCTCTGTGTGCTTGACGATGGTCACCGGCACCGGGCTCGCGTTGGCCACCTCTTGCGACACCGAGCCCAAAAGCGCACTGGTGATGGCGCCCTGGCCCCGCGCGCCAATCACGACCATGTCGCAGCCGGAGCGCTCGATCATGTCCACCAGCGTGTGCGCCACGTCGCCCACACCAATGTCCGTTTCGTAGGCGACGCCCGCAGCGTCGAGCAGCGCACGCGCGGGCGCCATGAGGTGCTGGCCCGCTTCAAGGCTGGCAGCGGCGATGAGGTCAGGGTCGCGCGTGGTGACCAGCTCATACAGCGTGGCGGGCTCCTGCACGTGGGCCAGCACCACGCTGGCTTGCAGCCCCTGGCGCACCAGCGCCAGCGCATGGTGCACACCGTCCAGGGAGAGTTCGGAGCCGTCCACGGCGATGAGGATCTTGAGCATGCTGTTCTCCTTGTAGTACGTAAAGACCAGTGTAGCCATGGGCACCCGGCCGGCGCGGCCTTAACCTTGAGCCAGGTCAGGGTAGTGGGTCTGGGACAATCGACCCATCATGCTGCAGTTCGACCTCCTCAAAACCGACCCCTCCAGCCACGCACGCCGCGGCACGCTCACGCTCAACCATGGCGTGGTGCAAACCCCCATCTTCATGCCCGTGGGCACCTATGGCACCGTCAAAGGCGTCATGCCCCAGAGCCTGCACGACATGGGTGCACAAATCATTCTGGGCAACACCTTCCACCTGTGGATGCGCCCGGGGCTCGACGTGATGCAAAGCTTTGGCGGCCTGCACGGCTTTGAAAAATGGGACAAACCCATCCTCACCGACTCGGGCGGTTTCCAGGTCTGGAGCCTGGGCGCCATGCGCAAGATCACCGAGGAAGGTGTGACCTTTGCGAGCCCCGTGAATGGCGACAAGCTCTTCATGTCGCCGGAGGTGAGCATGCAGATTCAGACCACGCTCAACAGCGACATCGTGATGCAACTGGACGAGTGCACTCCGTACGAAACCAACGGCCACCTCACCACCGAGGCCGAGGCGCGCAAGAGCATGGAGATGAGCCGCCGCTGGGCGGTACGGTCCAAGGCCGAGTTCGAGCGGCTGGGCAACCCCAATGCCCTGTTCGGCATCGTGCAGGGTGGCATGTACAAGAACCTGCGCCAGGAGTCGCTGGAGGCTCTGGTCGAGATGGACTTCCCCGGCTACGCGGTGGGCGGAGTGAGTGTGGGCGAGCCCAAGGACGAGATGCTGGACATCATGGCGCACACGCCGCACCGCCTGCCCGCCCACAAGCCGCGCTACCTGATGGGCGTGGGAACACCCGAGGACCTCGTGGAGGGCGTGGCCCAGGGCGTGGACATGTTCGACTGCGTGATGCCCACCCGCAACGCACGCAACGGCACGCTGTTCACGCGCTACGGCGACCTCAAGATCCGCAACGCGCGGCACAAGACGGACCACCAGCCCCTGGACACCAGCTGCACCTGCCACGCCTGCGCAGGCAAGGACGGCGTGGCCTGGGACCAAGGCGGGCGTGGTGGCTTCAGCCGCGCCTATCTGCACCACCTGGACCGCTGCGGCGAGATGCTGGGCCCCATGCTGACCACAGTGCACAACCTGCACTACTACCTGAACCTCATGCGTGAAGTGCGCGAAGCGCTGGACGCAGGCACCTTCAGCCAGTTTCGCGCCCAGTTCAAGGCGGACCGGGCGCGGGGCGTCTGAAGCCCCCGCAGTCAACAACTCCTGATTTGATAGCTACCAGCGCTTTCTGAATAAGCACTAGAGGCCAAAATCATTAAAAACCCATTGCACACAGCGCTGCGCTGGCTGCTGAAGGTTCTGTCGGGCCTGGGCAGCGGCCTGCTGGCGCTGCTGATCCTGTTTGAGGAGTGGGGCTGGGAACCCCTGCAGCGGCTGCTGGCCCGCGTGGGCCGTTGGCCGGGCCTGCGCTGGATCGAGGGTTGCGTGCGCGCCCTGCCACCTTGGGCGGCTGTCGCCGTGTTTCTGCTGCCCACGGCCTTGTTGCTGCCCGTCAAACTGCTGGCACTGTGGGCCATCGGGCGCGGCCACGTGGGGCTGGGCATGGTGGTGATCGTGCTCGCCAAGGTGGTGGGCACGGCCGTGGTCGCGCGGCTGTTCACGCTCACGCAACCGGCGTTGATGCAACTGCGCTGGTTTGCATGGGTCCACGCCCGCTGGGGCCGCCTGAAACATGCGGTGCTGGCGCGCGCCCGCGCCTCGTGGGCTTGGCGCGTGGCGCGGGTGGTGCGGCGCCACTGGCTATTGCGCTGGCACCGATTCAGGCAACGGCGCTGAAACGCCCCTAACCGGCAGCGCGGTACACCGCTGATTGAGCAGTGTCGCCCGGACACGCGCCATGCACCCGAAGCACAAGGCGGCACAACGCAGCACAACGCAGCACAACCCGCCACAGCACGCCATAACACGCCACAACACGCATGCTCGTGCGGTAGCGCCCACCCATACGCGTACACGGGTCGCGGGTCACCGCCGATTTCCCGTACCCCAAAGGAACGATCACATGGGCTGTTGATTGTCAACAAATGTCTTTTTTGCATAAGCCCACCCTGTTGCAAACGGTTGCACGCGATGACAATCGCTATCAATTCACACCTCCCTCCAGCCCAAGGCCCACCCTTCCATGCACCCCACTCTTGCGCTTTCGCGGCCGCCCGAGCGGCAATGGCTCTGGCTGGGCCTGGGGGTGGTTGTCTTCGCAGCCTGCCTGGTGGGCATATTTGCCCGTCCGATCGGGTTCCTGTCGGCGTTCTGGCCCACCAATGCGCTGCTGCTGGGCCTGCTGGTGCGCTACCCCACACTGGCGCGCCCCGCGGCCTGGGGGGCTGCGGCCGTGGGTTATGTGGCAGCCGATGTGGTGACCGGCAGTTCCTGGGGCATGGCACTGTGGCTCAACGGGGCCAATCTGCTCAGCGTGACCGTGGGCTGGCTGATTTTGCGCAGGCTGAGCGCGCCGGTGCTGCGCCTGCAGCGCACGGTGTCGGCCCTGTACCTGCTGCTGGCTGCCCTGGCTGCGAGCGCCGCGGGCGCTCTGGCGGGCAGCGGAGCGGCGCCGGTGTATTTCCACTCGCC
>JBCNOJ010000117.1:0-11342 GCA_039593925.1 Acidovorax sp. | reverse complement strand
ACCAACGCCCCAAGGGCCAGTAACCCCGCTGCGGGGCTGCTCGTCACACGCATGGCGCCAGCACAAACATTGGAAGGGCGACCACCAGGGTCGACACGGCTGCCACGCCGTGCAACACCGCTGCCGCAGATGCGAAGAATTTTTGGCGCCGCACTGCTGGCTCGGTGCCTTGAAAACCTTTTGCAGCCTTGGCCTGGCGCAGGGCTGCCCACACAAAGCCTGCGGCAAACACCGCCGAGACGGCAATCAACCCCGCATTCAACCCGTTCCAGGGCCCTGCTTGCACGGGCGGTGGGGCTACCGCGCAGGCAACGGCTGCGCCGCCATAAACTGCACACAGCCACACAAACCACAGCGCAAGCCCGGTGACCAGTTGGACCGGGTGGCCTGGGGGTTGCCGCAGCATCTTCATGCGCCCCCCGAGCGGAACGCCATTGGCAAAAGTGCCATCGCCAGCCAGGCGACGGCCGCAGCACCCGCGGTGTACCGCCACCAAAGCGCTACCACCGCAGGCTCATAGGGCGCCAAAGCGCCGACATAACCACACCGCACGCGCCATACCTGCAAGGCAGACAGGACAGCGGCCAGCGCAGCATGCGCGAGCAGGTAAAACAGCGTGAACGCAAGCACCGCATCGTGCGCCAGGCGCGTGGGTGCCAGCGGCGACATCACCAGCAACGCCACAAGCCCAGCACACGCCAGCAGACCGCACCCTGCGGCCAAGCCCAACTGCGCCGCCAGCGCGCCCGCTCGCCCAGCCCTCAACCCCGCTACGGCCCGCTGCATGCACCAGGTGCCCAATCCCAGCACAGCCGCAATGGCCGCCAGCGGCCACGTTCCCAATGGCGACTGGGCGGGCGGCTGCCAATGGGGTGCCACCGTCCACAGATAAAGCCACCCAAACAGCAGTGATGTGAACAGCGCCGCGTCGGCCAGCAGCGTCAGGCCCATGCCCCACAACCCGGGGCCGTCGAAAGTGCGGGAATGCAGTTTCAGGCCATCGGGCAAATCATGCGCTTCACCCGCGGCCGCCAGCGGGTGCGCACCGTTCTCCCACGACCATCGCAGCAGCACAACCAAAGCCACCAGCGCAATGCACAAACCGGCCACATAGGCCTTTGCCAGCAGCAAAATGCACAGCGCCGCCAGCAACAGCCCGGCCACCAGCGGCCACCAGGAGTTGCCAGGCAGATGGATGACCTCCCGCGGGATACCTGTCACCGGATCGCTGCCAAGCGTTTCGCGTCGTCCATGGCGGGCCTGCGGCAGAGCATGCTGGCCAGCCGCAATGGTGTGGGGAAGGTCCGGGTGGTCCCACAACGGGTGGCGCGTAGACAGCGGTGGCTGGCTCGCAAAGTTGTAGCTTCGTGGCGGAGTTCCGGTGGCCCATTCCAGCGTGTCCGCGCCCCATGGGTTCACAGGCGCACGCCGCCCCAGCCGAAAATGCAGCGCGATGTCCAAAATCACCGTGGCCACGCCAAACGCCATCACAAAACTGAAGATGGAAGAAATGAGGTTGGGCAGGTCCCAGCCCATGCCAGGCGCATAGGTGTACACCCGGCGTGGCATACCCATGAGGCCTGTCCAGTGCATCACCAAAAAGGTGCCGTTGAAGCCGACAAAGCTCAGCCAGAAGCCCACCTTGGACAAGCGCTCGAACGGCATGCGCCCACTGAAATGCGGCAGCCAGTAATACAGCCCCGCCACCAGCGGAAACAGCATGCCGCCAATGAGCACGTAGTGAAAATGGGCCACCACGAAATGCGTATCGTGCACCTGCCAGTCAAATGGCACAAAGGCCAGCATCACGCCGGTAAGGCCGCCCGCAACAAAGATGAACAGGAAGCCCGCCACCCACAGCATGGGCACCGACCACACGGGCCGCCCCGCCCAAAGCGTGGCGATCCACGCAAACACCTGGACGCCGGTCGGAATTGCCACCAGCATGCTGGCCAGCGAGAAAAAAGCCATCGCCATGGCCGGAATGCCCACTGCGAACATGTGATGCACCCACAGCCCAAAGCTGATGAAGCCAATGCTGACGAGCGAGATCACCACCCACCGGTAGCCCACCAGCGGGCGACGCGCGAACACCGGAACGATGGTGGATACAACGCCCGCAGCGGGCAGGAAGATGATGTAGACCTCGGGATGGCCAAACAGCCAGAACAGGTGCTGCCACAGCACCGCGTCACCTCCGCGTGTGGGGTCAAAGAACGCCCAGCCAGCAGCCCGCTCCAGCTCCAGCAGGATCGAACCCAGAATCAGCGGCGGAAACCCGGTGACGATCATCAGTGAGGTGACCAGCATGGCCCATGCAAACACCGGCATCTGGTGGAGAGCCATGCCTGCGGCGCGCGTGCGCAAAATGGAAACGGCAATCTCGATGCCCGCGGCCATGGTGGAGATTTCCACAAAGGTCACGCCCAGCAGCCAGAAGTCGGAGTTAAGGCCTGGGGAATAGTGGCTGCTGGAAAGCGGCGTGTACATGAACCACCCGGCATCCGGCGCCAAGCCCATGAGCAGGCTGCTGGTGAAGATGACGCCGCCAAATACATAACACCAATAGCCAAACGCCGACAGCCGCGGAAAAACCAAGTCCCGCGCGCCCAGCATCTTGGGCAGCAAATAGGCCGCCAAGCCTTGCAGTATGGGCACGGCAAACAGAAACATCATCATGGTTCCGTGCATCGTGAAGGCCTGGTTGTAGGCCTCGGCACCCATGAAAGCCTGATTGGGCCGCGCTAGCTGCGCCCGCAGCAACATGCCCAGCAGCCCGGCAATCAGAAAGAACACCCCACCCGTCAGCATGAAGCGCAGCGCAATGCTGCTGTGGTTGACCACGCTCAGCGCGCGCCAGCCTCGGGGGTTGCCCCATACGGCCTCGAACTCGGCATGCAATGCCTGGGCATTTGTTGCGGCAGGAGCGTGGTCGGTGGCGGTGGTGTCTTTGTCTGGAGAGCTCTGCATGGGCTTGTTGCCGAGAGCGCCGTCGCCCTGCATGGTTGTCGGTGTCATTGGGATGCCCCTGCCAGAGGTGCTGGAGCGGCCTTATTACCCGATGCGGAGTTCCCCCCTGCCGCCAGCCAGGCGTCGAAATCGGCGGCCTCCATCGCGATCACCGTCATGCTCATATGGGCGTGGCCCACCCCGCAAAATTCGGCGCATTGCCCGCGGTACGTGCCTGGCTCATGGGCCTGCAGGCGCACCCTGAAGCTGCGCCCTGGCACCGCATCAAGCTTGCCGCCCAGACGCGGAACCCAGAAGGAGTGGATCACGTCCGCACTGCCGGTCAGCACGTCCACCGGGCGCCCGGCGGGGATGCGCATCTCGTTGCGCAGTGCCGCACCATGGCCTGGGTAGCGCACCTCCCACCACCACTGGTGGCCGATGGCCTCGATCTCCAGCGGGGCGGGCTCACCGTGCCCCTGTCCGGGCAGGGGCAACTGGTGCAGGCCGGCAGGAGCACCAAACCAGAGAAGCGCCGCAATGCTCACGCTGGGCAAGACAAGACCGCCCCAGACCAGCCATCGCTGTTCTCCACGTCGGTCGTTCGCGGGTGCGCCACGTGCCTGACGCGTTGCGCCGCGCCGCATGGCCAGCAACCACACTGCCACCACCCCCACCAGCACCAGCACGGCCACAGCCAGCATCCACCACCACACCGTGGCAATGGCTTGGGCGGAGGGGCCTGCAGGGTCCAGCATCGACAAAGGGCCTTTGCAGCCCGTCAGCAGCAATGCCGCAGCGGGCCAAGGCAGAATGCCCGCATGAACTCGACACCACAACCCATCCTGAGCCGCGCGGCCCTTGCCGGCCACCCCTTGCATCCGATGATGATCCACTTCCCGGTGGCCGCACTCATTGGTCTCGTGGGCGTCGATGGCGCTTTCGTGTACACCAGCGACCCGTTCTGGGCGCGTTCCAGCGTATGGCTTGCGGGCGTGGGAGCGCTCGGCGGGTGGGTTGCCAGCCTGGCTGGCCTGGTGGACTTGCTCACCGTCAAGCGCATACGCCGCCTGATCACGGCGTGGGGCCATGCCCTGATCGCGGTGATGATGCTGTCGCTGGCCACGTTGAACTGGACGCTGCGACTGGGTGACAACCCTGGCGCACTGATCATGCCGTGGGGCCTGGGTATGTCGCTGCTCACAGCAGCCTTCATTGCGCTGGCGGCTTACCTGGGCGGGCGGCTGGTGTACGAGCACGCCGTGGGGGTCGATACGAGCGAATAATGGCCCTCCAAGGTGGGCACCGCTTGCCAGGTTGAAGGCACCCATCAAAAAGGTTTCCCCAGCACCAGCCATGCCACCAGCAAAATCGCGGAACCGCACAACACGGTAACCGCTACACAAGGCGCAGCCAGCCCCGTGTGGCCCCTTTCCGCTCTCAGCACCAGCAAGCCGCACACTGCGTGGGCCAGCACCAGCATGCCCACGGCCACCAGCTTGGCCACCAGCCACAAGGTCAGCGGCCCCAGAAACACGAAGATCACCGTACCCGACGCAATGGCCACCAGGGCCGCGGGGGTGACTACCAAAGTGAATACCGTGCGCAGCAACCCGGTGGATGAGGCCGACCCGACGCCAGCAGATTCCTGCAAGTCCCCCAGCACCGGGGCCTTGCGGGGCCCGTTGGCCGACGCAATGAGCGTGGGCAAATAAAGGAGCGTGCCGCACCACAAAATCACGGCCGTGATGTGCACCAGCTTCAGCCACGGCATGCCAGCAAATCCGTATGCGTGCGGCGCTGGGCGCGGTGTCTAAGGTCGTGGCTTTGAAGGAAGATGGTCATCACAGTCCGTTTTGCTCCTGCAACAGTGGAACGGGGGGCGGGCTGACGATGATAGGGACGCGATTTGACCCTTTAATGCAATTGGCGAATCTGTCTTACGCGGTGGTGTTGCCAGCACGCACCACGCAAAACATGCTCAGCTGGCAGCCGTCAGTCGGCCTTGAAGCCGGTGGCGGCCACCGCCTTGCCCCAGGTGACGGTGTCAGCCGCAATTGTGCGCGCAAAGTCCTGCTGACTGGTGCCCGTGACGCGGAACCCTGCCTCTTCCATCTTGGCCTTGCCTTCGGGCGATTGCACAGCCTTGACGATGTCGGCGTTGAGCTTGGCAATGATGTCAGGTGGTGTCTTTGCCGGAGCCACGATGCCAAACCACGATGAGAACTCCAGATTGGCGTAGCCCTGTTCCTTGATGGTTGGCACATCCGGCAATACGTTGGTGCGCGTGGCGCCGGTGGAGCCGAGTGCTGCGAGCTTGCCCGCTTTCACGTTCGGTGCGGCCAATCCAACGCTGGCGAACACGCCCTGCACATCGCCGCTGAACAATCCGCCCAATGCGTCCGACGTGTTTTTGTAGTGCACGGGCTCCGGCTTGAGCTTGACCGCATCGCCAAACATGAACGCACCAAAGTGCCCTGGCGTGCCTGCGCCGAAGGTGGCCAGGAAAAGGCCCTTTTGCTGCTTGGTCCACTCCACAAATTCCTTCACATTGCGCGATGGCACCTTCTGCGGGTTCACCAGGAGCACAAAGTCGGACGTCACCACCTGGCTCACTGCCGTGAAGTCTTTTGCCGGGTCGTAAGGCAGTTTGTTGTAGCTGCTGGGGGCAATGCTGAGCTGGCCGGTTTCACCCAGCATGAGGGTGTAGCCGTCCGGCGCGGCACGCGCGGCTTCGCCAGCGGCTATCAAGCCGCCCGCGCCGGGCTTGTTATCGACGATCACGCCCAGGTTGCCCCAGCCTTCCGACAGCTTCTGCGCCAGCAACCGGGCGACGATGTCAGGCCCGGTGCCTGCGGGAAAGCCCACGATGATGCGCACCGGCTTGTTGGGGTAGGCCCCGCCAGCGGCCTGCGCGTGCGCCACACCCCATGGGGCCGCAAGGCTGGCTGCCACCATGGCAGCGGCCAAAACTACTCGGCGGGCAGGATGGCGGGGGGCAGCAGTGTGTTGAACAAAGGGCTTCATGGTGGTCTCCGGTTGGTTTTGTGATGGCAAAAGTGAGGGGCAAGCTGGGTCGCGATCTGCCTGCGAGTTCGCTATGGACGTATTGCGGATAAACGTGCCGTGGATGGGGCGGCGGCACTCAGGCCAACTCAAAGAAACGCATGGCCACGGTGTCCGGGTAGCGCGCGCCCGATCCCACAAACATGCGCTCGGCAATCCAGCCCAGCGCGGCTGAGGCAGTCTCAAAACTCGGGCTGCAGCGGAAATAGATCTGCGCTGGATCCACCGGCTCGCCCCGCACCAGCCGTGCGATCAGCTCGGGCGGGCCCGAGCGCACAGCCCGGTTTTGCACGTAGATCAAGTCGCCGCCATCGGTTTCGAGCACGTACCGGGCATCGAGCTCGGAAAGACGGTCGTTCACAACCAGCTGAAAGTCGGCCCCTCCGGGCAGCACCCGTGCCGTCCATCCATCGCCCGTGGCGGTACCGCCGGTGATGGGAATCAGACGGCGCAGACCGTGCACGGTGCGTCCCACCTCCTGGGGCTGGCCCACTTGAACACGCAGGTCGGCAAAGAACTTGAGGCGAGGTTCCGGCAGGGGAAAAAGGTCAGACATACAACAGCGGCTTGCAACCAAATTAGTTATAAAACTAGCGTAAATCCGGTTGCGAATACCCGCTGTCATCCCTGAGGATGACAGTGCATGACACGGCTTTCCAAACCCTATTCCGCCAAGACCACCCGCCTTCCTCGTCAGGGTGGCCGGCCATGAGGCAATGGTTCCCAGCACCGCAGCCCGCCGCCGGCAGCGCTGCAGGCTCGGCCCTGGCGGCCATGGTGCACCAGTTGGGCGGTCCCGGCTTTGTGCCAGGGTTGCTGCAGGAGCTGGCTCCGGTGCTGCCCGCGGCATCGTGGTCGGTGTACCGCACTGGCCACCGCTGCAAGCCCACGCTGTTCATGTCGGCCAGCCTGGGGGTGCCAGACACCACCCAGGACTGTTGGTGGGCCTACCTCTCGGGGCCCTACCGCCGCGACAGCACGTGGGGCCGCCCATTTGACGACGCGCCTGCCGGGCCGCTGATGCGCCTGTGCCATGTCACGGCGCAAGAGGTGGAAGGAGAACACCGGGCGCGGGTGTACGAAGCCCATGGTGTGGCCGAGCGTGTTTCGGTGGTGGACTACGAGGACGACGGATCGGTGTTCGCCGTCAATTTCTACCGCCACCAGCACCAGGCGCCGTTCCGCGACGCCCACCTCAGCGGCTTTGAAACGGTGGCGCCGGTGCTGCTGGCCCTGGCGCGCAAACACATCCAACTGTCACAGAACCTGCGCTCGCCAAACTCGGAATCAACCGTGAAGGCGGCCACCTCGTTCGGTTCTGAAGTTGACGCCCTTCAGCAGGAACCACTGGCGCAGCCCGCCGCGCTCAGCCTTTCGGTATTGCGCATGCGCTTGCTGCGCACCGGCAAGCCACTCACAGAACGTGAACTCGATGTGTGTGCCCGCCTGTTGCAGGGCATGACGCACGAGGGGATCGCCAGCGATTTGGGTCTGAGCGTGCCCACCGTCAAGACCTACCGCAACCGCGCGTTCGCGCGTCTGGGCATTCACTTCCGCAACGAGCTGTTCGCGCGCGTGCTGGGCGGCTGACGCTGCCCAGTACCCCACACACGTACACGTACTTCAAACACCCGGCACCCACGGCGGCGGCCGCCGCCGGATGGTCTGGGCCTTCACGATGGCCGTGTTTGTCTGCGCCTTGTCGGCAATGCGGTCCAGCACCCCGTCCAGCTGCTCGATGGAGCGCACAAACACCCGGGCCACAAAACAGTCGTCGCCGGTGACCTTGTCGCATTCGCAGAACTCGGGCGTGTCGCGGATCAATTGCTCGATCGCCGCAAGCTGGCCCGGCAGCGGCCGGATGCGCACGATGGCCTGCAACTGGTAGCCCAGCGCGCGTGGCTCGATGTCTACCGTGAAGGCGCGCACTACCCCACGCTCTTCGAGCCGCCGCAGGCGCTCGGACACGCTGGGCGACGACAGGCCCACGCGCTCGCCCAGCTCCTTGAGCGAAGTCCGGGCGTCCTGGTGCAGCTGCGTGAGAATGGCTTGGTCTATCGAATCCATGACACAAAGGTGAAAATAAAAAAGTACCTCAGATTATCAGGAACGAATAGAAAAACACCTCATAAAAGCCATTCCTTCCAAAGCGTCTGCTTTCTATAGTTCTACCTTCGCCACAAAAAGCAACGGGAACAGAGGTATGGACAGGAAAACACAAGGCACGCTGGAGATGGGTGCCGCCATGGCCATCTCAGGCACCGTCGGCTGGTTTGTCGTGCAGTCGGGCCTGCCCGCGCTGGAGGTGGTGTTCTGGCGCTGTGCCTTTGGCGCTGTGGCTTTGGGCCTGGTGTGCTGGGCCATGGGGCTGCTGCGCGGCATGACCTGGCGCATCGCGCGCTGGGCCGCACTGGGCGGCGTGGCCATCGTCACCAACTGGCTGCTGCTGTTCGGCGCCTACTCCCATGCCTCCATCTCCGTCGCCACAGCGGTCTACAACACGCAGCCGTTCATGCTGGTGGTCTTTGGCGCCTTGCTGTTTGGCGAGCGCGTCACCCTGGCCAAGCTCGGCTGGCTGGCCACGGCGTTTGTGGGAATGCTGCTCATCGTGCAGGCCAAGCCCGGTACGGGGTTGCCGGGCGGCGACTACGCATTGGGCATTGCTATGGCACTGGGCGCGGCGTTCTTCTGGGCCGTGGCTTCGGTCATTGCCAAGCGGCTCACGGGCACACCGCCGCACCTGATTGCGCTGGTGCAGGTGGCTGTGGGCGTTCTTATGCTCGCGCCCTTTGCCCGGCTGGGCACACCGCCACAGGGCGCCACTACCTGGCTGCTGCTGGTCACCCTGGGCGTGGTGCACACGGGCCTCATGTACATCCTGCTGTACGGCGCGGTTCAAAAGCTGCCCACCTACCTGCAGGGGGCGCTGTCGTTCATCTACCCGGTGGTGGCGATCGGCGTGGACTTTGTGGCGTTCGGCCACCGGTTGCAGCCCGCGCAGTGGCTGGGCGCAGCGGCCATCCTGCTGGCTGCCGCCGCCATGAACCTGCAGGCCACCCGGGGCCGCCCCGCCGTGCAGCCCGCCCCTGCAGCAATGGGCAACACCAAGCCTCGGTAGCCCAGCGGGGGTTGATGAATAGCCACGTTTCTTGTGCTCAACCACCGCCCCCGGACTTGCTCCGGAGCGGCGCTGGCGCTTCTTCATGTCCACTTAATGTTGGCCGCGCCCAATGCAGTTCGTGGGCAGTCAGTCCACATCTTCACCAACACGGACACAGAAACCTCACCATGAAACTGCACATCACCGCTCTTGTTCTTGCACTCAGCTCCGCTGCCGCCCTGGCAGGCCCCGCCTGCAATGCCCCCGAAGGGACATGGATGAAGGAAGCCGACTTCAAGGCCGGGCTCGAGAAACAGGGCTACCAGATCCGCACATTCAAGGTCAGCAAAGGCAAGTGCTACGAAATCTATGGCCTGGACAA
Organism: Acidovorax sp.; assembly: GCA_039593925.1. Taxonomy (GTDB): domain Bacteria; phylum Pseudomonadota; class Gammaproteobacteria; order Burkholderiales; family Burkholderiaceae_C; genus Acidovorax. The sequence goes on along the minus strand of JBCNOJ010000117.1, from coordinate 1,845 downwards.
GGCAGGCAAGAAAGTGGAAATCTATTTCGACCCTGCTACCGGCGCCGAACTGGAACGCAAGTAAGCGGCAGCGCCGGCCCCTGGCAGCCCCTGCACTGCGAGTTCATCATGAACCTAGTCCGCTCCACACACGCCCCCGAAACCCAACGGGTGTGGGACCCCTTGGGACGCATCTTCCACTGGAGCCTGGTCACCTGCGTGGTGCTGAACCAGTTTGTGCTGGAGGACGGCAAAACCGCCCACGAATGGGTGGGCTACACCGCCAGCGCGCTGGTGCTGGCGCGCGTGCTCTGGGGGTTTGTGGGCACCCGGCACGCGCGCTTCAGCGACTTCTTCCCCACCCCCACGCGCCTTACAGCCCATCTGCGGGCCCTCCAGCGCGGCGAGCTGCCGCACCATGCCGGCCACAACCCGCTGGGCGCGGTGATGATGCTGGCGCTGATGGCGCTGGTGTTGGCTCTGGGCGCCACGGGCTGGTTACAGACGACCGACGCCTTGTTTGGGGCGGAGTGGCTGATGGAGCTGCACGAAGCCCTGGCAGACGGTCTACTGTGGGCGGCTGGGCTGCACGCGGCGGCGGCCATCGTCATGGGGCGACTGGAGCGGGTGCGCCTGGTGCGCGCGATGGTCACCGGCGTGAAGCAACGCTTCTGACGCGAAGAAAAGCAAACGCGTGCGATTGCTGCTGCTGGAAGACGACCCCACACTGGGCAAAGGGCTGCGGGATTTTGTGCATCACCACAGCCACCGGGTGGACTGGTGCACGACCCAGCTGCTGCACACAGGGCCCACGGTTTTGGCGCCTGACCTAGCGCTGCAGGACTTGGCAGGGCAACCATGCCATAGCGACGGCAGCGGCATGCGAGGCCTCGGTTTGATGCTGGAGGATCTCGTGGCCCGCGAACACGGCGAGCAAACTGTATTGCCAGAATGCGCGTCAGGCTTCACCATCGAACTGCACTGGCCCGCCCCATGAGCCCACACACAAACTGCACAACAACCTCAAGAGCCGCCCGATGAATAGCCGCTACCAAGCCCGTTCCCCCTCCCGCATCGCACACTGGTGCCTGGCGCTGCCGTGCATGGCAGGCACCCTGCATGCCCATGCCGAAGCGCCGATGCACACCGACGATGCGGGCACGCTGGCCCAGGGCGCTTTGAAGCTGGAAGGCACCCTGGGTCGCGATGCCAAGACCCGCAGCAGCGAGCTGCTCTTTGGCATGGGGCTGCTGCCCGGCCTGGAGATGGAGGTGTCGCTGGCCCACGGCCGCGACAAGGGCCAGAGCCCGGCCACCATCCTGCAGGGCCGCGGCTGGGGGGTGAAGTGGGTGCCCATCCAGAACGATGCGGGCTGGTCGCTGGGCGCCCGTGCCGACCTGGGCCACACCCGCGTGCGCGACAACGCCACCCCGGCGCAATTTTCCGAGCGGGATTTCACCATCACCGGCCTGGCCACCTACCGGTTTGCCAACGACCAAGCGCTGCACCTCAACGCAGGCCACCAAACCGTCCGCGTGCAGGGCCTGCGCCAGCGCGCCGCCACCTGGGCGGTGGGGCATGAGCTGCCCCTCACCGCCCAGCTTCGCCTCACTTCCGAGGTGTTTGGCCAACAACGATCGCGCCCCGACAAGGCCTTGGGCCTGCGCTACGAAATTGCCGAAGGGCTCAAGGCGTCCGTAGCCATGGGCCGTGGCAATGGGCGCAACTTCAGACAGGCGGGCCTGGCTTGGGAGTTCTGACCGGGGCGCCGTGACTGCCACGGCACAATCGGCGGCCTATGCCTGCCGCCGGCCAAGACCCCGCCCACCCCGCGCCCTCTGATCAGCCCCGGTCAAACCGGGCAGC